>NZ_JADBTZ010000058.1:0-6269 GCF_020245885.1 Microcystis sp. M165S2
GACTTTCCCGATTTGGGACAATGGTTTATTGATATCTATTATGATAAGACCTAGTTTGTAGTTAACTAAGATGGTTAGCTAAAAACTGTCTTTGATTCTTTAACTTGTCCTTGTTATACTCGAAAAAGCTCGGAAGTATAAGAGTTTGTCCTGCCTATTTTTTCGGAAAAATAGGTTGTAATGGGAGATTCTTTGTTTTCCTAGACAAAAATAATTACTTTTTCAAAAAAACACTTTTCTATTTTTTTGTTGGGTATTTTATTCTCTGGAAGTCCCTTACTTCTCCTGCTCTATCCAACAACTCGCCCGCACCTGAAATCAACTTTTTAGTAAAATTTCTTTGGTTTTGTGCTGGTGCGAACACAAGTGTTCTAAAAAAATGTCAAGTTGATCATGACAAGTATGCGGCAATCGGTTTTATAATTTTACTCACTGCCATTCTCGCATCTGTGAGTGGAGGCTATGCTTTATGGACTGTTTTTAATTCACAAGCTATGGCTACTCTCTTGGGTGGTTTCTGGGGATTAATGATCGGTAGCCTTGATCGTTTTTTAGTTTCTACGACGCGCAAAGAAGATCATTGGTCTTTTCAACAGACTGCTTTTATAACAATTCGGGTAATTGTCGCAATTTTCATTGCGCTTGTTGTGGCTAAACCGTTAGAGATTAAAATCTTTGAAAAACCAATTCGTGCAAAATTAGTTGAGGAAAATTCATTGCAACGTTCTGCTGATCAACAACGTTTAATCAAAGCTTATTCTGAAATTAAAGACAAAGAAAAAGCCAATCAAGCCTTAGAAAAAGAGTTAGATCGTCTGAAGCAACAAAGAGATCAAAAAAGCCAAGAGGTTATTTGTGAAATTGATGGTACTTGCGGCACAACTAAAGTGGGACACGGACCTGCTTTTCGTGAAAAGCAGAAAGACCTTAATGTAATTTCTCAAGAATATGAAAAGAAAAAACAAGATTCAGAAAAGCAAATTAATGAGAATCGTCAACGGATTGCCGAATTAACTAAAAAACGCGATTTTGAGTTAGCAAAAATTGATAATGAAAGAGAAAAAGCTGATGATATTATGACTCAGCTTGAGATTTTAGATAAACTAGCAAATAAAAAAGCAATTTTTATTACTCTTCTTTTTGTTTTGATTGATGTTAGCCCCATTTTAGCCAAAATGCTTCTTAAGCGTAGTCTTTACGATATTGCTTTAGAAAAAGAAGAAGAAACCCAATTAAATATTTACTTGCGTTCTCTAAGTGTCAATGAAAACTATTCCTTACAGCAACTTGAAATAACAGAGGAAGTTCAACAAAGAGCAATCACAAATGTAATTCAAAGTGATGATTTTAAACAACTTATAAATCAACTAAGCCAAGTTTATACAAACAAGCTAAGTCGAGAAATTTCTCAGCTAGGGAAAGAGTTTAATCCCTCAAATTATAAACATAAAATTAAACAAGAAATGGACAAACAAGCTAAATCTCAAACTATTCCTACGATGGTCGAAGAGGAACTTCGGCATCGTCGGACAGTCAATAAAGTTGAAAAAGCTCATCAAGATAGCTTAGAGACGATGGAAGACTATGTAACTAATTATACTACTAATGGACGACCTAATCACCCGATTAACAATGACGATCCCTGGCAATAATTTAAAAATTTAATTAATTTTCAATGAATTAAGTATGAATACTTTGGTCTTTTCAAGAAGTCCGCCTTTTGTTATTGTTTTAAATCAATTTACTACTGTTTGGTCTTACACACAAAAATCTTGGAGTTGAATCATGGTTGATAGACGCTATTCTCTCAGTAAAAATGATGATTTTCACAACACTAACTTGCCAATTATGCGACGAGCCGAGCAAGTTCAGCTTGAAGCAATTAAACTCAGCGAACAAAAACGGGATGGTTTTCTAACCCGATTTTTTCCTAATGCGGCCCAACGGACAATTATCAAAGCTCAGTTAGCTTTAGTTGAAACAGAGTATGAGTTTCGTAAACGAGCCTTGGAAACGTTGCGTGAAACTCAATTACAAGCTTTGACAGAAACTTGTAATCAATATCTTACCCGTGATAAAGCAGCACGTCGTGCTGATACAGCTAAGTTTTTACTTCAAAAGAAAGAAGAGTTGACTTATGAGCTGGATGCTATTTTTGAACGATTCATGAAACTTTTGAAAGATAAATATCAGATTATGGATGAAGAAAACAATCCATTATTTCGTCAAATTCGCCACGATCGTCTAGAAAAGGACATCAATGATTTTGTGGAACTTCAAAACAAACTCATTGACAAGTTCCAACGCTTAGTTGATGAAGAAATCAATTACTAAGATTAAAAACATCACCATCTTTGTCAGGAAAATTTTGATAATTTATTCTCACTTAGGTAGTGCGATCGCCGATCTGGTAGGTTGGGTTGACAACGGAAACCCAACATCATCCCCCTATTATTCTTCATGTTGTGTGTTGGGTTGCACTTCGTTTAACCCAACCTAAGGATTATTTTACGGGTTATTCCATGCCGAGATTGTAATCGAAAATAATCTTTTGTCTGTAGATTGTAGGGTGCGTGTTTGCGGCTGCTAATTTGGACAAAAAACTAAAATCAACAATCGGCCGTAACGCACCAATTTTATTCGTGAGCGCCACCCGTAGAACAAGGTACAATGCTCTTTTAGGGGAACAATCCCTACTGCCACCACCGAGCGTTAAAACCAGCAGAAAAGGGCATCCGAGAGAGATTCTACCTCGATCGCCCCGCAGCGGGAATTCCCTTCGATAACGGCTAATTTGCGCCAGTATAACAACCTCTAACCCCTCACTGAATCGCCTGTTTTAAACTACGACAGAATTCTTCGAGGGATTTTAACCCATCGCTGGGGGAATTATCGGCCAGACGTTTAACCATGGCACTACCCACAATTACCGCGTCAGCACCCCAGTTTTTCACCTGTAGCGCCTGTGTCGGGTCAGAAATGCCAAATCCTACCCCCACGGGTTTATCGGTGACAGAACGGATAGAATCGAGCAATTCCTCCACTCTGGTGGCTACTTGGTTCCGCATTCCCGTCACTCCCGTGACACTCACCAGATAAATAAAACCTTGGGATTGCCTGGCGATCGCTTGTATTCGTTCCGGGGGACTGGTAGGCGCTACCAATAAAATCACTTCAATTCCCTTAGCGGCAGCCGGTTGCAGCAGACTTTCCGCTTCCTCTAGGGGTAAATCAGGAACCACCAAACCACTCACCCCGGCTGCTTTAATTTGGTCTAAAAAGACATCTATCCCGCGATGATAGATAGGATTATAGTAAGTAAAGAGAATAATGGGAGCTTTCACCTCTCCCTGAGCATTTTTGACGATTTCTAGCACATCTTCCAACTTGACACCCCGATTTAAAGCGCGCGTGGCTGCCGCTTGAATAACCGGACCATCCGCAAGAGGATCGGAATAGGGAACCCCCAACTCGATCAGATCGGCCCCTGCCCGGTCTAAAATGCGTAAAGCTTGGGCAGTAGTAGATAAATCGGGATCACCGGCAGTAATAAAGGGAATTAAGGCACAATTCCCCTGGGAACGGAGAGAACGAAAACACTCGGAAACAGCAGTCATCGAAAATTACTGAAGACATAAAGCACTGTCTATTATCTCATGGCGGGGAATAGCTCACTGCCGGTCGCCGCAAGCTCAGGTAAAGAATTTTTCAAGTAATACTTAAGAAATATTGACAAAAAGGCGATCGAGGTTAGAATAGGCTCAGTCTGGCAGTTTTAAGAAAATTTCTGGTATGATAGGGGTTTTTATTCCGCTTTTTCCGGTACAAAATAGGACTACTGCCCGATCGGGTTTCGTATAATCAAACACCATATTATATCTATGTTTTCCATTTACATTCTCACTCATAACGAAGAAATTGATATTGCCGCCTGTGTGGAATCGGCACTTCTGTCCGATGATGTGATTGTGGTTGACTCCTACAGTAGCGATCACACAGTAGAGATTGCTTCTCGTTATCCAGTGCGCGTGATTCAGCATCAATTCGAGAGCCATGGTAAACAAAGAACTTGGATGTTAGAAAATATCGAGACTAAATACGATTGGGTTTATATTCTCGAAGCAGATGAAAGGATGACACCCCAACTCTACGCAGAATGTCTGAGCGCCACTCAACAGAAAGATTTTACTGGTTTTTATGTGGCCGAAAGAGTTATGTTTATGGGAACTTGGATCCGTCGCAGCACCCAGTATCCCCGTTATCAAATGCGTCTATTTAGAAAAGATCAAGTCTGGTTTAGCGATTATGGTCACACGGAAAGAGAAGAATGTCTGGGAAAAACCTCTTTTTTAAAAGAAACCTATCCCCACTATACCTGTAGTAAAGGTTTAAGTCGTTGGATTGAAAAACATAATCGTTATTCTACCGATGAAGCGGCAGAAACCCTACATCAGTTGGCTAACGGTGGTGTTAGTTGGAAAAAATTATTTTTTGGTAAAACCGAAGTCGAAAGACGGAGAGCTTTAAAAGATTTATCTCTACGATTGCCTTTTCGTCCCTTGCTTCGTTGGTTTTATATGTATTTTATCTTGGCAGGAATTCTCGATGGTAAAGCTGGTTTTGCTTGGTGTACTCTACAAGCTTTTTATGAGTATTTGATCCTCTTAAAAGTAGCAGAAATGAAACAGGGTTTACCCACCCCCCCCGAAGTTAGAAATCCTTTTCATCCCCCGCAAAATGGTGACAATAGTAATTCCCATAGGCCCGATTTCGTCTCCCTAAAAGGAAAAGCCGATTAACATTCAACCATTATTAATCAGTCAGCAATCACCTAACAACAACCTAGAGATAAAAAGCAATCCTGATCCATTTTTTTATTACAGCCTTTCTCATAAAGATGGAGTATAACCTAATTTGGCATCGGGACTGACTCCCTTTTCCCCCAACCCCTCTCCCTGATTAATAACGGATGCGAGGATCAATGCAAGCATTGATTAGATCGATCAAAATACTGGCAAAAACCACTATTGTCGCCAAAAAAGCCATTAATCCCTGCACTGTTGGGTAATCCCGCAGAGAAATCGCCCGATATAACTGATTTCCCAAACCTGGCCAAGAAAAAGTAACTTCCGTCAAGACTGCACCCCCTAAAAGAGCCGCAAAAGTTAATCCTAAGACAGTAATTACGGGAATTAGGGCATTTTTCAGCGCATGGGCGATCATAATCGTTTTTTCTGGTATTCCTCTCGCTTTTGCCGCATCTACATAGTCCGCTTGCAAAGTTTGTTTCAGATTAACTCGCACCATCCGTTCAAAAATCCCACTCAAAAGAATGCCGAGAGTAAAACTAGGTAAGGCTAGATAATACAAAGCTGTAGGCAACTTATCTAGTTGTAGAGTCATCAGACTATCAAAGGTATATAAACCCGTAATTGTCTGGGGTGGAGTTTCACTCAAAGGAAAACGAGTCCCCAAGGGAAACCAGCGCAACTGTACCGCAAAAATTAGCTGTAAGAGCATTCCCACCCAAAAAATCGGCAAGGAATAGGTTATCAGTCCAAATAAACGTCCCCCAGCATCTAAGGGGGTATTCGGACGGGAAGCGGTGATAATTCCCAATCCGACCCCCACTATCACCGCAATTAGCATTCCATAAAAAGTTAGTTCCACCGTCGCTGGAAAATGTTTAGCGATAATCTCCCATACCGTCACCCCCTTACTGGTTAAAGAGTCTCCTAAATTGAGACGCATTAGGTGGAAAATATAGTCTAGGTACTGGAAAAATAGGGGTTTATTCAGTCCTAATTGTTCTCTTAGGGCATTTTTGGCACTTTCAGGGGCGCGGTTGCCTAAAATCGCATCCGTGGGATCACCGGGGGCAACACGCATCAGCAGAAAAACCACCGTCACGATCGTCCATAACATCAAGGGAGCTAGGAGTAAACGCACCAGTAGATAGGATTGTAAAGCAGCGCGGCGAGACATGAGGGCTTTCCTTTCAGAAGATAGATTCTCAAGGAACCATACCCCAAAATCGACCCGGCGATCGAGAGGTACTGAATAAAAAATTAAATTGAGGAAAATATTTAGTACAAACAAACTAAGTTATCCGCACCAGCAGTTCTGAGCAAGGGACTAGCCAAAACCCCTAAAGGCTGAAAGGCTGACGTAGCAAGGGATAGAAAAAAGATCAAAAAATTTTGCCAAAAGGGGTTGACAAACTTAGGGAAGTTAGATACATTGGTAAATGCGCGGTTGAAGCGAAGCGA
>NZ_JADBTZ010000059.1:0-4885 GCF_020245885.1 Microcystis sp. M165S2
GGAGTGATCAGGGGGAAAATTCAGGTACTTTTTCCCTGAAAATTAGGTAGTTGACCACCTGAAAATCGGTAAAACCCATCCCCCATCCCCCATCCCCCAACCCCCAACCCCCAACCCCCAACCCCCACCGAAAAACTTTTTGCCGCAAACCCTAAGTAATTATGCCAGTTAAGAAAGCGGCACGCTTAACCTTTCCCTAACCCATAAATTACTATATATTTTAGTTGTGTGAGGAGTGAGAAGAAAGCAAAGTCCTTGGGGTCGAAACACGGCAAGACTCCCAGGGGCTTTTCCATGTCTAGGGAACAGTTGTCAGTCTTGACATCCTCGCCGCCCTAAAAGTGCGGCGATTCCTAAACCTCACGATTTAAGTTTCTGCTTCAACCACCGTTGCATACCACGGTTAAAAAACTATGTACTGTCTTACACAAAGTCCACAGACTTTCGCGACCTTTCAGAAGCCCGATTCCGTGTGTCCCACGGTACGGTTCTGACTAAACGCTTCTTGTACTTGTTGCGCGCGACTTTTTACCCGGACAAGCTTTTCTGAACGCAACCCCCTAAGCCGAGTTTTCAAGGTGCTGTCCGCCCACTTGGTTTTCGAGACGGTCTTTTTAATTCTAACGTAAAGCCAACCTAGAACGGCGGGGTTTCCCACCCAAAATTTTCGATGATGCAGCCTCAAGAGCGAGAACCTTTTGCCAGTTTAGTTTTATATCATCTCTTTAAATGGTCGATCGTTAGCCCAACCCTACACGGCTATTTTCGCGGTCGCGTTTACGGAGTAGAAAATGTCCCCCGGCGTCATCCTCTGATTATCGTCTGCAATCACGCCAGTTACTTCGATCCACCCCTATTATCCTGTGCCGTGCGTCGTCCCGTAGCTTATATGGCTAAAGAAGAATTATTTACCATCCCGATTTTAAAACAGGCGATCGCTCTTTATGGGGCCTATCCCGTCAAACGCGGCAGTGGTGATCGCGGGGCAATTCGGGCGGCGATGGGAGCATTAGCGGCGGGCTGGGCAGTGGGAGTGTTTCTGGAGGGAACCCGCACCGAGGACGGATTGATCCATCAACCAAAACTAGGCGCGGCGATGATTGCCGCTAAAGCGGGAGTTCCTCTGTTACCCGTCAGTTTGTGGGGGACAGAAAAGATTTTTCAAAAAGGTTCTTCTTTTCCCCATAGTATCCCCTTAACTATTCGCATCGGGGAAGTGCTGCCGCCACCGATTTCTAACAAAAGAGAAGCTTTACAGGCAGTTACCGAGCGCTGTGCCGAAATTATTAACGGATTACACGCCCTCGGACGCTAAATCGACCTTTTAAACAGGATTTAGTCTTAGATTTCTTTCCCCTACACTTTGAAGTGGGGAATGTGGGTTAAAATTGGCATAACTCGACCATCGCCTCGACCATGTTCTTTTTTGTCCTCGGCTTCAATCTAGGCCTAACTTTATTTAATTGCTTTCTAGTCTGGAAATTGTGGCAATTGCGGCGGATTTTAGGGCGAGTGACCAAAATTTTAAACCGGGTGGAACGACGTTTACACCACATTTTTTACCCCGCTCCGGAACATATTATCATCGCCGGGGCGAAAAGCTATTATCTCAGACAAAACTATCAACGTCTCTGGGGACAGATACAGATACTGCAATCCCTATTCTTGACCTTCTCCCTGATTATCCGTTACTGGCAGCGTCAACCCCGTCAACGCCGTCGCCTGTGGTCGCTACAATTGAGCAAAATCTCTAGCAATCAAGCAGCTGACAGCAATCACCAGCCAAAGTAATACACAAGTACGAGTTAAATTCAAAGCCTGTTCGACGGTTTTGACGGTAATCGGGTTGAGGTTATCGCCCAATAAAGGTTTTTCCACAATCTGGCCCCGATATTGATTTTTACCCCCCAATTGCACCCCCAAAATCGCCCCATAGACGCATTCACTCCAACCAGAATTAGGACTAGGATCCCGACGGGCATCGCGCCAACAAATGCTTAAAACCCGCTCCGGCTGGCCCGAAATTAGGGCGAGAGTTAATACCGTCAAACGACAAGGTAGCCATGTCAAAACATCCTCGCTTTTGGCACTAAACCAACCAATATGGGTGTAGGGTGGCCGACGATAGCCAATCATCGAATCGAGGGTACTAGCGGCTTTATAAGCGCAAGCGAGGGGCACTGGTCCCACCCCCAGAAAAGCACCGAGAAGGGCATAAAAAAGCGGCGCGGTAACTCCATCCACACCATTTTCACTGACGGTTTCTAATAGGGCGCGGAGGATTTCTTCCCGGCCGAGATTATCTGTGTCGCGACCAACGTATAAACTTAGTTGGCAACGAGCTAAGGTGATATTTTCCGCTTGTAAAGGTGCAATGACTGTTTCGGCAGCCCTGCGTAAACTTCTGCCGGCTAAACAACTAGCTAGGAGAATCATTTGTACTAGGTAACTCAGGAGCAAATTGACCTGACCTAACCATTGGATTCCTAGCCAAGTTAAGACCCCAGCCAAGATAATTAAACCTAGTCCCAGAATTATGCCCGCTAAACGTTGGCGAATTTTTTCCTGCGTCCAATTAAGGATAACTTTTGTGGCAACGGCAATAATCGCCCCCATCACCTGCACTGGATGAATCCATCCCCAAGGATCGCCGATCAGATAATCTAAAACTGCCCCTAATACCAAAATGATCGCCGTTGCCGCTTCCTTCACAATTACTCCCTTTTCCCATCGATATCCCGAATTTTCTCAATATTCTCTTCCCAGTTAGCCCCATCAAAGAACTGGATCTGAAAATCTTCTAAGACATTGCCCTCCAAACAGCGCAGGTTTATATCTATAGCGTCAGGATGGGAGCGGGGACGATAGAAAGGATGAATACCACAAACACGACAAAAATAATGTTGGGCTGTGTGGGTATTAAATGTATAGGTACTTAAAAAATCTTCACCGCTTAGGAGGGTAAATTGTGCTGAAGGAACAATCAGATGCAGAAAGCCTTTTTTCTGACAAATCGAACAATTACAGTCTAGAGCTTGCTCATGCTCGATCGCCACTTGAAAACGGATCGCTCCACAGTGACAACCCCCCCAATAAATCTTTGCTTGTGTTGTTGCTGTCATAACTTCTAAACTACTAAACAATAAAGCTGGTTTCCTCTCCCCTAGCGGCGATCCAGCTACGGGCATCGTAGTATAAATCGGCTAAGGTAATCTTCCCTAGGGCCTCTTTTAATTTCTCATGTAGGTGTTTCCAGATAGTAAATGTCACCCAATCTTCTGCCTGTTCGTCCTTGGGATGATAGCCTGATAATGGCTCGATCGTCTCTCCCACTGCCTCCAAAATTTGCCCCAACGAGATACGATTTGCCGGCCTGGCCAATTGATAACCCCCTTGCGCTCCCCGAAAGGAGCGAACTAACCCCGCTCGTCGCATTTCTATCAGCAATTTCTCTAGATAAGCGGCCGGGATATCTTGACGCAGGGCGATCGATTTTACCGATACGGGAGTTCCCCTCGGTTGTAAACTAAGATCCAGCAAGGCTTTAACACTATAGTGACCCCTAGTTGTTAGCTTCATTATCCCTCATTTTTACCTCTTGATCTCTATCCTACCCCCTGCTCTCATTGATGACAGAAAGACTAACCTCCCTTACCTCAGCATCTCGATCAACATTGATAAATTCTGTTAAGATTTCGATCAAGAGATCCAGTGTAATCACTTACAATCAATTTCCTCAAGCAAGTGATAATTTTTAGTTTATACCGTGTAAGATGAGTGTAGAGAGCAATCGTAACCCGATTGTTTCTGGTCGGGGGAAGCAATTCTCCTCGATTAGCCTTGATGACCCTAACCTTTACTTATCTGCCGCGAACTTAAATGAACAAAACCACCAATCCAGAACCCCTGACTGGCCTCGAACTAATTGAGAAAGTTAAACAGCTAGGCAACCTCAGCAAAGAGGAAAAAGCCCGGGAATGCGGCTACTATACCATGACAAAAAATGGTATTGAACGCGTTAATATGATGAAATTTCTCAATGCTCTAATCGATGCCGAGGGAATTGACTTAGATAGCAGTGCCAATGGCCACGGACGAGGTGGGCGCTCGGCCAGCTACCGGATCAGTGTCCAATCCAATAATAATCTCCTAATCGGTTCGGCCTACACCAAAAAAATGGGACTCAAACCGGGAGATGAATTTGAAATTACTTTGGGGAGAAAACATATTCATCTCAAGCAAGTTGGCGCCAACGACGACGACGAATAGCAATAATTAAGGAGAGAGCCGTTTAACTCTCTCCTTGCTATGAGATAAGCTCTTGTCCATTGAAACTGGGTATTTTATCCTCAATCAGTCTTTAAGCATCTAGATCAAAGACTCCGTTCGATATGTCCGGTTAATTTTGTCCTATTAACCGCGTGTAATATACCTCTCCAGAAATCAGGCTAGAAGACTGATCCACCCAGCTAAAATCTTCATTATTGGAGATGTCTAATGCAGCGACTAGAAAAACTGGCATCTCCTGGGGTGCTAATTAGGAATTCTCGGCTTCTTTGGAGACAATCCAGAAAGCGTGGATAATGCCGGGGACATAACCGATTAAAGTTAAGATGATGTTATTGACATCCTCGCCGCCGTAAAACGGACGGCGATTCCTCACCACGCCACTTTTTTAGAATGGTCGCTGAATGGGGTTGACGCTTCACGGGATGCTGCTTCTTTAACAGAAGTCTTACGCTTTCCGACCCGTCCGTTTTCAGTGTCCGAATGCCCTCCGGCCACTTTGAACAAGTCGAAAAAATCTCATGTTCAACCTTATTTCCTAGAAAGTTTTACTCGTTCAAGGCCGAATTTGAAGTCTTTTCTGAACGAAACCCCTTAC
>NZ_JADBTZ010000006.1:0-2711 GCF_020245885.1 Microcystis sp. M165S2
ATTATTCCTCCCATCGAGATATATTCTGAATTGTCAGTTATAACTATTATAATCTCATTTCTCTTTGTGATCAAGTTGAAGATTTTCTAGTTGTTGACATCTATAAGTATTAATACTCATTGCATAAGTGAGATGCTCCCCATCCGGTTTTGTGGGAAAACTCCGATAATTATGAAGATGGTTCTCAACCATCGCCGGATTTGCAGACTCTAATCAATAACTCAAGTTGGGCAATCCCCAGCGAACAAATTATTAAAGTAATATCTGATAAATAGATGAAAATATTAGCACCAATAAGCTCACTTATTGTTGGATTAATAGCGGTTTCATTAACTCAGCAAAGTTTATTAGCTCTCTCCCAAAGAGAAGTTGAAGAAATCGCCAAACAAACTACAGTCAAAATAATTAGAATAGACGGTAATAATCCAGGTACTGGAGCAATTGTTCAGAAACAAAAATATATATTTAAAGGACAGGAAGGATACTTATATACTGTCCTGACTAACTGCCATGTGTTTCTCAATTCAAAATTCTGCGATCAAGAAAATAAGCTAACTCCCGAACCGATGCCCAACTCTACTGGATATCGCGTTGAAACTTCTGACAGACAACAATATATAAGTGAAATTTCCTCGGTAAAAATTCATCCGAATGCTGATTTAGCAATTTTCAAGTTTTTTAGTACAATAGAGTACGAAACTGTCAGAATAGGTAATGCAGAACAGCTATCTGGCTCAAGTAAAGTTTATGTATTTGGTTGGGCAGTACCCAGCCAAACTAGCCGAGATCGACGTGCGAGATTTTTCGGTCCTGGGAATGTACTTGGTGTTGACAGAAAAGCCGCAGGGGGATATCAAATTGCCCATAAACTCGAACTTTTACCCGGAATGAGTGGCGGTCCACTATTACACGAAAACGGCTGTTTGGTAGGAATCAATGGGGGAGGTGGCAAAAGAGATCCTAACATACAAGTTATAGAATTTTTATCCGTTCCTATTAATCTTTATGCAAACTGGCAAAATATCCAAGTAGTGACCGACTGTCGAGCTACCCCGCTGCCCGATAATCTTCTCTTTCAGACACTTCACAGTCTTCTCGAACAAGAAAATTGGCAGCAGGCCGAAGCCGAAACGAAAAAACTAATGCTTCGAGGTACAGATCAAACCTATTTTAATGGAAACATCATCAACAATCTGTCCTGTTCTGACCTGAAGATTATTAATCGACTTTGGGTGCAATATTCCAATGGACGTTTTGGCTTTAGCGTTCAGGGGGAAATCTGGAAAGGAGTTAAAAATGACTATAAGCAATTTGAAGAGAGGGTAGGATGGCGGCGTGGCTATGAAGGACCATTGACCGATCCCCCCAACTACAGTCTTGAAGCTAAAAGAGGTCACTTGCCATCCTATAAACTTCTTGCTGCTTCCGACTTTGGAACATTCCTTAACCGATTGGAAAAATGCGATGCTCTAAGTCTTATAGACTAAGGTATTATAGAGAATATAATCTCAAGCGAATCTGAACCCCAATTATGATGAATAACGGTTTCATTTCACCTCTGAAATTTCTCAGCCTAAGTTTCTGCCTAGCTTGTCTGCCGTCAAATACCCAAGCCGTTAATATTTACCCGCCAATTATCACCACCAACCAACAACAACAAAATAAGCAAACGGAATCGCCGGAAGTTGGTTTGGAAATAATAGGAAGTCCCTCTCTCAACAGATTGGTGATTCCCATGTACCGATACACCGGTGAATGCCCGGGGTCTTCCAAAGGTATAGTAAAAGCAAGCTTTACCTCCACAGCCTTCCCTCCGAGTCGGGACAGAAGGGTTATTGTTAGAAATGTTAGCCGGGGAGTGGCGAGCGATCCTTTTCCCTTCACCGATCGAGATTATAGCCGGGGCAGAGGCTCCGAAATTACCGAGATAACCATCGGCCCTGGACACGATAGACTATATCTAATCGTCAGACAGGGAGAAAACGATTTCGATTATAAAATTAAGGAAAAAAACACAATAGTTGACGAGGGAACCTTCACGGCATACGTGGAAACAACAACCATTGTTGAAGAAAGGAATAAAGAACCAAGAACCAAGTATGTTTGTCCGGGTAATCGCGCCAGCTGTGATTGGAAGGATAAGTACGAAGTAACAGTCTATGAATGTCCATCTTATCCCAATGTTAGAAAATAGGGTTCGCTCAATATAGGTAAAAGCCCTACTAGAAAAGGCTTTTATTTGATATTATATGACTCAAAACCTTTGCGATTTCCCTAGTGATGAAAATCGCAAAGGTACTTTCGTTGGACTCAATAGCTGACAGGGGGACAAGCAAGCTAGAAGCTTTGACCACACAAGCTTCTAGCTTCTCTCGCCAAAAATAGATCGATGACGAGCAAAAAGCTAACGAAAGAATCAGGGATGGGAGCAAGCTTACTAAGAATTTTATCGATAGATGAGAGCCAGTGCGGAAAACTTATTCGATCAAAAGCTCTAGAAAGCTTATGATGTATCGATTTCAGGGTTCTTGTCCCCCTGTCAGATTGATATGTTAAAATGAGGTGAAATAATTTGACATCCTCGCCGCCGTAAAACGGACGGCGATTCCTCACCACGCCACTTTTTTAGGGTGGTCGCGTCAACGGGGTTGACGCAGATAGCGAAAAACGCTTAATTGCTTAAGTCTGACACTTTCGACCCGTCCGTTTTC
>NZ_JADBTZ010000060.1:0-12926 GCF_020245885.1 Microcystis sp. M165S2
GTGGGGTGTGGGGTGTGGGGTGTGGGGTGTGGGGTGTGGGGTGTGGGAAGAATAAATAAAAATAATCTCCTATCTCCTATCTCCTATCTCCTATCTCCTATCTCCTATCTCCTATCTCCTATCTCCTGTCTCCTGTCTCCTGCCTTCGTTATAACCATTGTTGTAATTCCGGCCAACCCAAACCCTGACGCACGATATCCGGTTGATCGCCAGTAAAATCAACAATTGTTGACACTTCCGAACCGGGAGCAGAGCCATCTTCGATAATTAAATCAACGATATGATCGAGGGCATCGAATAACCTAGCGGTTTCTAATCCCTTGGTGGGAAAATCTCCCTCCTGATCGGGAAGATGGGCAGAACTAGAGATAATGGGATTTTCTAGGGTTTCGAGAATAGTGCGACAGATAACGTGATCGGGAACCCGGATACCAGTGGTTTTCCGCTTTGGATTCATCACCACTTTCGGCACTAATTTAGTCGCTGGTAAGAGAAAAGTGTAGGGACCGGGTATGACTCGTCGCATAATCTTATAGGCATGATCGCTGACCACTGCGTACTCGGAAATATTCGACAAAGAAGAACAGAGAAACGTCAAGGGTTTATCATTAGATAGTTGCTTGATTTGGCGAACTCGTTCGACGGCAGATTTCACATTGAGATCGCAACCGATCGCATAGACAGTATCGGTAGGATAAAGCATAATTGCCCCATTTTTAAGGGCATGACAGATTTCTTGGATAGAACGTTGTTGGGGATTTTCGGGATGGAGAGAGTAAATAGTAGCCATGATAGCAAAATCGTCGCCTATTGGGATTGTCCCACGGGAATCGCCGGGGATATGTGTTTAGGGGCATTAGTAGATTTAGGAGTCCCCTTAGAATACCTGATTGCACAACTAAAAACTTTAGGAATTGAGGATGAATATCAGTTAAGGGCCGAAAAAGTGCATCGTCGCGGTCAAATTGCTACTAAGGTTCACGTCGATGTCACTGCCGAGAAGTCCGATCATCATCACCACCATCACCATCATACCCCCGCTCGCCATTTACCGGAGATTGAAAATTTAATCAAACAGGCAAATTTACCCCAGAAAGTCCAAGAATGGAGTTTAGCGGTTTTTCAACAACTTGCGATCGCAGAGGGAGCCGTTCACGGGATCGCGCCAGAAAAAGTCCATTTTCACGAAGTGGGGGCAACCGATGCCATTATTGATATCGTCGGGACTTGTTTGGGTTTGGATTGGCTATCGGTGAGTGAATTATACTGTTCTTCTCTCCCCACCGGCGGCGGTACAGTTCAGGCCGCCCATGGTCGTTTACCGGTTCCCGTGCCAGCAGTAGTACAATTGTTAAGTAATCGACAAGTACCTATTTATAGTAATGGCATCGCAGCGGAGTTAGTAACACCCACGGGGGCAGCTATTGTGACAACTTTAGCTAAAAGTTTCGGTAAACCGCCCAAAATACAGTTAGAAAAGGTCGGTTTAGGGGCAGGGACAAAAGATTTACCGATTCCCAATCTTGTCCGGCTTTGGTTAGGGAAAAAAGCACCAGAAAAGCTAGATGAAATCGAAACTGTGGCAGTTTTAGAAACTCAAATTGATGACTTAAATCCGCAAGCGATCGCCTATTTAAGTGAGGCTTTATTACAAGCGGGTGCTTTAGATGTATTTAGTCAAGCAATTACTATGAAAAAATCTCGTTTGGGGATACTTTTGACAGTAATTTGTGGCTTGGATAAAATTGCTATTTGTGAAAATATGATCTTTCAGGAAACAACAACTTTAGGCATTAGAAGGACAATTCAAGAGCGATCAATCTTAAAAAGAGAGATACAATCGATCGATACTGTCTATGGTCAAATTCGGCTAAAAGTTGCCTACAAAGAGTCAATTAATCAACCGATTACCGTACAACCAGAATACGAAGATTGTGCCGCAATTGCCCGTCAGCATCATCTACCTTGGCGATTTGTTCATCAAATGGCCTTGGCTATTTGGCAAGAAAAAAATCAGTCTTGACAGCAGGGCGATTTTCTCATAAAACTGCCATATCCATTGTTCAAAAGGTATTTTCAGGAAAATAATCACAATTTAAAACCTGTTCTTGGGTAAAAGGACAATCAACCGGAAAAGTTTCTTTTGGTAAATTAGTTTCATTTACCGTCCCTCGCACTGCTTTTTGATAACATTCTGCGAAAATATCGGCTAAATAGGGTTTTAAGCTAGGACTATCCCTGAAAATAAGCTCTAATTGTTCTCTTTGCTCATCAATCGTATTTATCCAGCTATTAGTCCGTTTTTCCGGTTGATATTGCCATTTAAGTAAGTGCATCAAGAGAACTTTTAAACGGCCGAATATCTCCCGTCTATTATTACGTCCCATATCGGATATTTCTTCGATTAAGTTATCTAAATCGAGGGCTGCTAAATTATCCTTTTTTAAGTGATTTACGGTTTGCTCAATCCACAAATTAAAATCAGTTTCATAAAGCTGAGATAATTTAGTTTTCATGTTGATAATATCCCATTTAGAAGTGGGTGGTAACGCACCACTCTCTTAACTGTAACCGTTCAGGGGAGGTATCAAGCAGTCAGTAACATTGACTCTGTGGAAGGACTCTCCCGGGGCAGCAGGGAAAGAACGAGTTTCTTCCCTAGGTTCAGGCGCGATTGAATCGGGGATTAAACAAATTGGAAAGCGGGTTAAACTTTCGGGCGCACCGTGGCAAAATGAGAACGTTTCTTCTATTCTATCTTTACGTTGTGCCTATCTTAATGGTGTCTTGTCCAGATGATATTTTTACAAATATGAGATGCAGAGGATTTACCATACTTTATCTAGTCTTCAAGGTATTTCTTTCTCTTTTTTATGATAAATTTAATTGTCGTACAAATGCAAAAAACTCAGAGCAAAATGATAGTTGGTGGTGATTCGGTAGTAGTGATGGAGGCTTAATCGGCCGATTCAAGTCTGAATTGCATCACTGTCTCATCTACCTTCATAGAATACCTCATTCGGGGTACGATAGTCAAGGCATTGATGACCCGCTATTTGTTCGGGGCTATGATAATCTTTCAATCCTTTTTTCACCTACTCTAAGGTAGCCTTGCTGACATTTTTAAAGGGTTGTTTGGCATTTTTTCGCCGCGTCTCGCTTTGAGCTTGTGCTGTGTCAGGTAGATAGCAGCCAAGGAAACTTTGATTCTTTTTTAATTCCCGTGATATTGTGCTTTGATGACATCCGAGCCAGACGGCCATTTGCCGTTGAGATAAATTTCCCTCTTGACTAAGTTGGTAGAGTAAGTTTCTTTGTTCTATGTTAAGATGTGGGCGGCTCATTTTTGGGTCTGATTTGTTGTTGTTAATGATCAGAGAGTACCTGATGAGCCTTTTTCTGTCAACTCTTGAGGTTGATGCGTTTCATTTTTGAATTGGCGTCAAAATAATCTGGAGGACGAGCTTTTCCCTCATGTCTGATGTTTATCTAATTGGTGGCCCCAATGGTTCCGGGAAAACCACCGTCGCTAAAAAACTTTTACCCAACTTTTTAGGCGTTATCGAGTACGTTAACGCCGATGAAATTGCCGCCGGAATCTCACCTTTTAATCCTGAGTCGGTTGCTATCCAAGCAGGACGCTTGATGTTAGAAAGGTTGGTAACGCTGAAGTGCCAAGGAATAGATTTTGCCTTTGAAAGCACCCTGGCAGCCCGATATTTTGCCCGTTTTTTGAGAGACTGTCAAAGTTCTGGCTATAGGCTCAATCTTATTTATTTTTGGCTACAAAGTCCAGAATTAGCTTTAGAGAGAGTTCACAGAAGAGTAGCCAGTGGCGGTCATAATATTCCTGAAGATGTGGTTCTTCGTCGTTATGAGCGGGGACGTATTAATCTCATGCAGTTGTATTTACCTTTGTGCGATACTTGGGTTATCTATGATAATTCTGGGGATGAGCCGCACTTAGTTGCTGAATGTCCCTTCAATCAACAAGTCATTATCTATGACTCCTCTATCTGGCAACAAATAACTGAGGTAGCCCATGACTGAGCCAATTCCTGATAAATTATCGGAACGAATCGATACAGGTGTTAGAGTCGCAATCGCAGAAGCAATTGAGAGACACCGTCTCTTAGGAGAATCTATCAGCATTTTCAAAGATGGCCAAATTGTCACCCTAACAGCCGAGCAAATTCCGCCAAAATTTGCCAAAAAAACGGAGGTGTAAAAAATTGGTTGACTGTCTCAACTTGCACTATTCATAGAAACAGTTTCACCTATCCGAGGGATTTATATAGAGGTCGATTTTAGCAAATTCCCGTTACTCGAAAACTGGGGAACAGAAAATCAAAAGTATATGGTATAATGGTACTGTTGTTTACCTTTCGAGGCGTAAATATGAGTTTAACAGAAAAACAAAAAGACCTTTTGCGATGGATAGTTGAACAAGTACGGGCTGGTAATCTTGCCGAGGACAGTATTTGGTACATTAAGAATTTTACAGGTTATGGTTGGGTTGGTTACAAGGGTTCTGATAGCTGTCCTCCTGTCACATTCGCAACGCTCGATATATTAGAAGAATATCGTTATATTAAGGGGCAAAAAAAAGACTCAAATCAATACAAGGGCGCTCTAACACAAAAAGCTTATGAAGCGGTTGATTCTAACTTTGCTGAACCCGATCGCTCGGCTATTCCTCATCTAATTCCCTTGACTGAAGTTGAACATTTAGACTCCGAACTATGGGAGAGAGTCCGTTTTTCTGTGAGTGCGGGTGGAGATAATCCAAAAGCGTGGGATACTGGGATTCGCAATGCGACAGTGGTTTTAGAAGACCGCATGAGGAAACTGGGAAATATAGATAATATTAATCAAAAAGCCACGGGTAATGGTATTGTTAACTTAATTTTTGGAAGCAATAAATCTCTACAAAAAGATAAGCTTCCATCAGAAGAATTAGAGGCATACCGTGATTTATATTCGGGTACAATGAAGCTTTTTCGTAATCGTTACGCTCATCGATTCATCGATCCTAAACCAGAGGAGGGTGGGGCAATTATCGTATTCATCGATTTATTGTTGAAGATGCTAGATGATTTAGATTGGGAGACAGAAAACGAGAATACATAAATCTCTAATTCTTGTCTGGTTTAACTATTCACCGATAATTGTCTTCTAGCTTCGTAGAGGATGACAGCAGTAGCGATCGCAACATTTAAAGATTCCACACCACCAAAGAGGGGAATTTTCACCGTTTCATCGGCTAAAGTCGCTAATTGGGGCGATAAACCGGCTCCTTCATTGCCTAATAATATTAAAGTCGGACGGGTAAAATCAATCTCCCAGTGGTTTTTGGTGGCTGTGGGTAAAGTTGCGATCGCTTTTACCCCCTGTGCTTGATATTTTTTCACTAAAGCCGATAAATCCGATTCTACCACCAGGGGCGATCGAAACCATTCCCCGGCGGAACTGCGGATCACTTTGGGATTATCGATTTCGACGCTATCGAGACTTAACCAGATACCCTGTACTTCCGTAGCCACGGCAGTGCGAATAATAGTGCCGAGATTACCCGGATCCTGCAATCTTTCCAAAACTAAGCCCAATTGTAGCGGATTTTGGGGGACTGGATGAAGGTGATGACGGGAAATAGTGGCAATCACACCATCGGGATTAACCGTTGTTGCAAGGGAAGCGAGGACTTCCGGGGAAACTATCTCGACTCGTTTGGCTTGATTTTGAAGCTTCTGCGCTAATTCTCCCTGTCTTTGCCGCCACTTTTCAGTATAAAAAACTGTCTCTAGGGAACAATTCACCGCTAAAGCTGTCTCTAGTAAGTGCGTTCCCTCAATTAAGGACAAATTCTGCTCCTGTCGCTCTCTAGTGCGGTGTAGCTTGCGAATTTGCTTGATTAAAGGGTTTTGAACACTGCTAATCATAGCCGTTACAGGAGAGCGATCAAGACTATAGCCAATAGGATTTTTCACCCCGCTAGGCCTACCCTAAACAACCACGTCTTGAGGGAGATAATGCGGAACTCGGGACTTGAACCCGAAAGTCTTTGCAGACACTAGAACCTGAATCTAGCGCGTCTACCAATTCCGCCAGTTCCGCATTTTTCTTTCACAATCTTTTATTATACTATCGGACAATCCATAAGTCAAGATGGTTCAGATAATTAAGACAAAAATCGCTTTTCGGGGTAGAATCACCAATAATTTCCTCAAAAATCTGATAAAATGCAGTGTCATTTTGCCGAAGCTATCCTTAGCCAAGACTGCCAACCAAGATAAATGAATGATCCTATGACCATCGATACCGAGCATCCCTATTTAGAAATTCAAGGTCGTCACTCTCTCAAGGGTGAAGTCAAGATCAGTGGTGCCAAAAATGCCGCTCTAGTCATTATGGCGGGGGCTTTACTCTGCTCCGACCAGTGCCAGATTAGTAATGTACCTGCCCTGGCCGATATCGAGCGGATGAGTCAAATTCTCTCGGCCTTGGGCGTGCAAGTCCGTCGCACCAAAGATAGACTAGAGATTGATGGCAGAGACCTCAAACAAGCTCAAGCACCCTACGATCTCGTCTCCCAGTTGCGGGCCAGTTTTTTTGCCATTGGACCGATTTTAGCCCGTTTAGGAGAAGCAAAAGTTCCCCTCCCCGGCGGCTGCGCCATTGGGGCCAGACCGGTGGATCTGCACGTTAGGGGTCTCCAGTCAATGGGTGCAGATGTATTAATCGATGGCGGCATGGTACACGCCCGCGTTAAAGGTAATGGTCGTCTGAAAGGGGCGAATATTTATCTGGATTATCCCAGTGTGGGAGCGACGGAAACCCTAATGATGGCGGCGACTTTAGCGGAAGGGGAAACCATTCTCGGTAATGCGGCCCAAGAGCCGGAGGTGATTGATTTAGCCGATTTTTGTGTTTCCATGGGGGCAAAAATTCGCGGTGCCGGGACCAATACAATTGTCATTGAGGGAGTTTCCCGTCTGCACAGTACCGATTACAGTATCATTCCCGATCGCATTGAAGCCGGAACTTTACTGATAGCCGGGGCGATTACCCGCTCAGAAATAAGTCTTTATCCCGTGATTCCCTGCCATTTAGCTTCGGTAATTGCCAAACTGCACGAAATCGGTCCGGAAGTGGTGGAAGATGGTCCTAATCGTCTGCGGATTATCCCTAGGGACTTAAAAGCCACCGATATCGAAACCCTGCCCTATCCCGGTTTTCCCACGGATATGCAGGCCCAATTTATGGCTCTATTAACTTTAGCCGAGGGCAGTAGTGTGGTTAATGAAACGGTTTTTGAAAACCGTCTGCGTCATGTGGCCGAATTAAAGCGTCTGGGAGCAGATATCAAGGTCAAAGGAAATGTGGCTTTAGTGCGCGGTGTGCCTTTCCTATCTGGGGCGCCGGTGATGGCCACGGATCTACGCGCTTCGGCAGCTTTGGTGGTAGCGGGATTGGCAGCCCGGGGGACTACTATTGTGCAGGGACTCCATCACCTCGATCGAGGTTACGATAATTTAGAGGGTAAATTAAGAGCATTAGGGGCAAATTTGCGCCGGGTTGATCCTTTAGCCTCAGAATTGGCTACCTTGAGCCAATCTTAATAGGATGATTAGTTATCGCTGTTCTATCGGTGTTGAGTGGATTTCCCGTGGGCAACAATATAGAACAGCGTTATATTCAATCTAGTTGAGGAGATAAAAAATTAACCTAGTTTCTCCTGATTTCAGAGTTGCGACTCTAGGTTAATCTCACTTTTTTACCACCTATTCATCCGCTGTAAAATAACGCTCTAGAAAATCGAGAGCATGATTTCTCAAATCATAATATTCTTGAGTTTCTCGCATGGCGTGACGATCCCGGGGATGGGGAAAAGGGACTGTTAAAATCTCACCGATATTAGCATGAGGCCCATTGGTCATTAAAACAATGCGATCGGACATAAAAATTGCCTCATCTACATCATGGGTAATCATGATCACCGCTTGCCGGTGACTCTCCCAAATTTTGAGAACTTCCTGTTGTAATTTTCGCTTAGTTAAAGCATCTAAAGCCCCAAAAGGTTCATCCATCAATAGCATTTTCGGTCGAGTTACCAAAGCGCGAGCGATGCCCACCCGCTGCTTCATTCCGCCGGAGATTTCTTCGGGATATTTATCAGCAGCGGCCGTTAAATGCACCATAGCTAAATGTTCATTAACAAGGCTATTTTTTTCAACTTTACTAGCACTTTTAAGAACTTCATCCACCGCCAAACGAATATTTTCTCGCACTGTCAACCAGGGCAAAAGAGAATAATGTTGAAAAACCATCATGCGGTCGGCCCCCGGTTGACGAATTAACTTTCCTTCTAAAGTGACCTGTCCCGAGGAGGCTTGTTCTAAACCAGCGATAATTTTTAAAAGCGTCGATTTGCCACAACCAGAATGACCGATCACCGAAATGTATTCTTGGGAACCAATAGTCAGATTGACCCCATCGAGAACGACAAAATTACTGCCATCAGCTTTAGGGTAAGCTTTAACGATATTTTTAATTTCTAAAAATTCCTCCCCAGAAAAGGAACCTGAGATCGAGTTAGGAACAGAGGAGAATTGAGCCATAATAATTATCCCTGCAAATAAAAGAATTGAGGTAAATTGGCGCGAATTTCAAAACTATTGAGATAACCAACGAGATCGCTAGGATCAAAAGCTTTTTGATCGATAAAAGACCTTGCTGGTACAACGTAATAATCCTCGCTGGGACAAATAATACCCATATCGTCGGCGATTTGACGGTATAAATCGGTTCTCCAGGCTTTTTTGGCTATTTCTTCGGCATTTTTGGGTATTTCAGCAATCTGTCCCCAGCGAGCGGCTTGGGTGATTAACCAAAGACTTTCGGATTGCCAGAGAAAGGTAGAATGATCGTGATCGGCTTTGGCAATATCCTCGGGCATGGCGAAAAAAATTGTCGTGGCTATGTCCTTAACCAGACGTTTTCGATCATCGAAACCGCCATAGTTGTAATCGCCAACAATGCCGGGGCGGGTCAATTGTGGTTTTGCCCCTGTAAACGAGCGCCCGGAAATGATCGTCGCTACTTCCTCTCGATTTTCAGGTCGATCGCAATACTGACAAGCTTCAATCATCGCTTTGACTAAAGAGCGATAGGTTTTCGGGTTTTCTTCGATAAAAGACTCCATCACCGCTAGAATGCGATCGGGGTGTCCTTGCCAGATTTCCCGTCCTTGGGCAAAGGTAAAACCGACCCCTTCGTGACCAGTAATCGCCCTAGTGTTCCAGGGTTCGGCCACCATATAAGCTTGCATTGTGCCAATACGCATATTGTTGACCATCTGCGGTGGCGGAATAATCAAAAGACGAAATTCCTCAATGGGATTAATGCCCATCGATGCCGTCAGATAACGCAGGAAGTATTCATAGATGGAGGAACTCAAGACTGCTGCCCAGATGCGCTCTTCTGGGGGGATACTCTGGAAATAGGCGTGCAGTTGCTTGCCCGCTTGCTGAAGATCGCCATTATACTCTCGCCAAGGTCGAAGGCCAAAATCCCACATCGGCCGGTTCATGGTCATAGCGTTGCCGTGTCGATGAATAGTCATCGCCCCACACAGAGGGGCAACCCGCGCCCCTTCTGCCCCCGTCCTCGCATTGGTAATCGCCCCGGAGACCACGGGAGAAGCGTCCAAGCGTCCGAAGATAATCCCATCACGGGAATTCGCCCAACTTGCTTCCCGACTGAGGGTGACATTCAGTCCATACTTGCGAAAAAAGCCTTTTTCCCAGGCAACCGCGAAGGGGGCGCAATCATTGACGGGGACATATCCCACGGTGAGGTTAGGTTTTTCTAGGGTTTTCGGATCGATAATCGGGGTTACGGCCAGGGCTGCCTCGGTTAATCCCGTCGGGTTGCGACTGGCATTGATAGTACAGGCAGTCAGGCTACCAGTAACCAGGGTCGTCCCCAATCCTTGAAGGAAGGTACGTCTAGATATGGGGGGAATCATGGTATTAACTGCCCGGTTTAGCGGGACGATGGGTGACAAGGACTTGTAAACGGCTAATTAGGTAATCGAGGATTAAACCGGTAACGCCAATGACAATCACCGCCAGAAAGACGGAACTAAGGTTTAAGCGATTCCACTCATCCCAAAGAAAAAACCCGATTCCCACACCTCCGGTTAACATTTCCACGGCTACGATGACTAACCAAGCAATTCCTAAACTTAAGCGCAATCCCGTAAAAATGTAAGGCAAACTAGCGGGGAGGATAATTTTAAAAATCTGGCGATATTTGGGCATTTCTATGACTCTGGCCACATCGATATAGTCTTTGGGTACACTACCGACTCCTAGGGCTGTATTAATCATGGTTGACCAGAGGGAGGTGATAAAAATAACAAAAATGGCCGAGGGTTCCGCGACTCCAAACATGGCTAGAGAGATGGGTAGCCAAGCTAGGGGAGAAACGGGGCGTAGAATTTGAATGATCGGATTGAGGATGAGCATAGCCGGCCGGGATAGCCCGATGAGAAACCCGACCGGAATAGCCACTAATGCTCCCAACAGAAAACCAATTAAGACGCGTCGCAAACTGGCTAGTAATAGCCAACCAATGCCGAGATTGCCCGGACCGCGACGATAGAAGGGATGGAGAATATAATCGAGATTGCTAGTCAAGGCCTGCCAAGGATTGGGCATCAATTCACTTCGGAAAGTCGCAATTATCCACCAGAGGGTAATCAGACCGATAAAACCCATCGCCGGATACAGTACCACATCCTTGAACAGCCAAGCTTTCGCTTGCCTGCCTGTGGCACGCGCAGCGACTAAAATAGCCGCAATATTCATGTTATTTACCCTTATATGAGGATCGAGGTACAGATAATGAGCAGTACCAACCAAGAATCCTGAAAGAGTCAGAATATTTGCAGGAATATCTCCTATTCTGTTTCCCTTCAGTCTTCCCCCAATGCCGACGAAGTTAGCTGACGGGCTAGGACTGAGAGATGTCCTTTTCATTGACTGAAATGCGCCCCAAATTCGGTTCCTCCGCTTCAACACACCGTCGTTGAATTAGGCTGACTTACTCTACTTGCTCAAAATGATAGCACATTCGATCGAGTTGTGGGAAAATCCCGGTCGCCTCTGATACTAAATCCTTTTTTAACAGTATGATTAACTCCCAATCCAACTTTAAAAACCCACTCCCCACTTCCCACTTCCCCACTTCCTTACTTCCTAATTCATAACGGGAGTCCGAAGCGATCGCATTCACCAAATCTTAGCCATTACTAACTCAAACCCCGGCAATTCTGGATCACCACTAACGGTTTCAGGATCATTTAAAATTTCTGGTTCTCGATGGGGGCGATAAATATAGACTTGGCGATTTTGGCGATCGATTAACCAACCCAATAAAGTACCATTGGCAATATATTCCTCCATCTTTTTCTGCAAACTGGATACTGTATCACTAGCAGAACGTAATTCAATGACAAAATCGGGACAGATGGAGGCAAAAGAGGCTTTTTGTTTTTCTGTTAAAGCATTCCAGCGTTCTAATTTAATCCAAGCAGCATCGGGTGAACGAATTGCACCATTGGGCAGCGTAAAACCCGCACTAGAATCAAACCCAAGCCCTGTCCCATCTAGTTCTGACCAGTTCCAAAGTTGAGCGGCGATATTAAAATTGCGATTACCCGTATCTGAAAAAGCAGGGGGCATAACGATCACTTCTCCACTGGCACTGCGTTCAATGCGTAAATCTCGATTGGCTAAACAAAATTCATAAAACTGCTCCTCCGTCATCGGCATAATCCAAGGAAGATCAATCATCAGAGGAGCCGAGGTCGCTTGTACAAGTAGTGTCGTCATATTTTCGCCCTACTCAAGAATTACATGAGTTAACAACTGAATGCCCCTCAATCTTAACTTAGCTCTTGTCATCGGCATTGTTGACTACTAGAGATAGAATGCGATCGCTCTTAACCTGGCCCAAGAAGCCTGACGGCGAGAAATGTAAAGATTTATAAAAATGTAGCTTAAAATACAGTTGTGGGGGTGGGCGTGTGTATTGTTTTGTTGTCCGTCTTTTCAGAAAAAGAAACCACAAAAGTATTCTAATACCATCAATAAAATCCCACAATTCCCCTTCATTAATTGGAGGGGTTTTTATTAGTTGTCAGTTGTCAGTGAAGAATTGATAACCGCTAACTGGTGACTGTTGATTGTTAACTGTTCCGCGAGCGAGATTTGAGGATAATTCAGCAGATAAACTACCATAAATGCTTGGGGATAGTTTTTCCTAGCTTAGGGGGACTGAAAGTTTAATTTTCCCTCTGTTATTCAAATAGAATTATGAAACTATCTTGCTGAAAATGACTGTCGTGAGTTAACACTTGACTGATTTTTAAGCGCTGCATGACCGTCATCGAAAATTTGGGTCTGAAACCCCGTCGTTCTAGGTTGGCTTTACTGTTAAATATTAGCACATTTACGAAATATATGCTAAAATGTGAGACATGGAAAAAGCCTATTGGTTTCGATTTTACCCCACACCAGAACAAGAGTCGCTATTGCGGCGCACTTTGGGCTGTGTAAGATTGGTTTACAATAAAGCTCTCCATCTCAGAACACAAGCATGGTACGAAAAGCAACAAAGAGTAGGATATACTGAAACTTCTTCAATGCTAACCGAGTGGAAAAAGCAAGAAGAATTAGACTTTCTCAATGAAGTAAGCTGTGTACCTTTGCAACAAGGGTTAAGACATTTACAAACAGCTTTTACTAACTTCTTTGCTGGTCGTACTAAGTATCCTAACTTTAAGAAAAAACATCAAGGAGGAAGTGCCGAATTTACTAAGTCAGCTTTTAAATTTAAAGACAAACAAATCTATTTAGCTA
>NZ_JADBTZ010000061.1:0-13997 GCF_020245885.1 Microcystis sp. M165S2
GGATGCAGAATCGATCGGTTTAACCCATAATCAGATCGTTCTCGGTAAACTCTCCGGCCGCAACGCTTTTCGCTCTCGTTTACAGGAATTGGGTTTTGAACTTTCGGAAACGGAACTTAATAACGCTTTTATCCAGTTTAAGGAAATGGCCGATCGCAAAAAGGAAATCACCGATCGCGATCTGGAAGCGATTGTTAACGATGAAATCGATACCGTTCCCGATCACTTCCGCCTTGAATTAGTACAAGTGTCCTGTGGAAATAGCGCCCGGCCCACGGCCACGGTAACGATTCGCAATCCCGACGGTAGCGAGTTATCCGATGCGGCCATTGGTACAGGGCCAGTGGATGCTCTGTGCAAAGCGATCGATCGAGTGGTGAAGATTCCTAACGAATTAATCTCTTTCTCGGTGCGGGAAGTTACCGAGGGAATCGATGCTTTAGGAGAAGTGACTATCCGTCTCCGTTACGAAGGACGCACCTACTCCGCTCACGCGGCCGATACCGATATTATTGTCGCCTCCGCTCGCGCCTACGTCAGCGCCTTAAACCGTCTCCACGTCGCACTGCAGCAGAAGGAAAAAACCCCAGAAATGGTCCAAGTCTAGATAGGGTTTTAGGGTGTTAGGGTTTTAGGGTTTTAGTTGAAATTCCCCCACTTCCCCACCACCCCACTTCCCCCCGCAACGCGCACGCAGTGACCACCCCATCACCCCACTTCCCCCCGCAACGCGCACGCAGTGACCACCCCAATTCATAATTCATAATTCATAATTCCCACACCCCATGGCGCTGTTGGAGAAAATCTTAAATTTGTCTCGCAAATTTCTAAAATGTTGCTAAGTTAATATTATGAGCTTGCGCTCTGATTAATTATGGTGCATATGTACCAAAAAAAGATTCCCGTAAAAGCAATGAGGGATGAAATTTATCCGTAAGAATCCGATCAAATTAAATACAATGGCTAAAGACCAAAGGAATTAGCAAAGGCAAATAGGAATGCTGTTCCCCTTGCCATTGGGAACAGTTAACCCACCCCATAATTCCTTTGATTGTTAGTTATCTGGTCAACACCGCAGACAATCGGGTGATCGGATTGCAGTCCTCCAGCCATTTACCCAATTTTTGCAGGAGCCAGATTATGAGTTGACCGAGCTAAAACAGCATTCCGTGTCGCTAAAATCGCATCGACACAAGAGAATTTAAGCAAAGATCTTCTCCCATTTGTTGTAATTAAAGCTACAATCGGAAAAGTCTTTCCCCGTCTCGGATTGGAGACACAAATTCGTTCAGTATCACCTAGATTGAGATTCGATCTTCTAGTTTTGCACAGAAGGAGCAAGAGGAAAACGGCATGACGCAGGCCCACGATGTACTAACCCTTACCGAGCCGCAATTGGATTTAGATTTGATTGACCTAGACGAAGACTTCGATGATGAGGATATCGAGTTAGAGCTAGAAGAAACCAGCGATAGCAACGATGGCAAAAAAACCCGCCGCCTTGCCAGCGCTCGTCGTCGCGACGCAGCCAGAAAAAAACCCTATACGGAAGATTCGATTCGGATTTATCTGCAAGAGATCGGCAGGATTCGGTTATTGAGAGCGGAGGAGGAGATCGAATTAGCGAGAAAAATCGCCGATCTACTGAAATTAGAACGTATTCGCGAAGATTTTCGCCTCTATACCGATGCTGAATGGGGAAAACAGGTTTTCTTGTTCGAGCGCATCGAAAAAATTATCGCAGAAAAATCGGAAAAAGAACCGAAATTATCGGATATTAAGGCTTATTTAGGTAAGACGGAGCTAATGGCTCCCCTGGTGGAAGAATGGCTGGCGAAATCAAAGGAATACTTATCGGCCTTTAAGCGTCGATTGTACCATGGTCGTCGCGCTAAGGAAAAAATGGTACAATCGAACCTGCGTTTAGTGGTTTCCATCGCCAAGAAATACATGAATCGCGGTCTTTCCTTCCAAGATTTAATTCAAGAAGGTTCCCTCGGTTTGATCCGCGCCGCCGAAAAATTCGACCACGAAAAGGGTTATAAATTCTCCACCTATGCCACTTGGTGGATTCGTCAAGCCATCACCCGGGCGATCGCCGATCAATCCCGCACCATTAGACTTCCCGTCCACCTCTACGAAACCATCTCCCGGATCAAAAAAACCACCAAGATTCTTTCTCAGGAAATGCGTCGCAAACCCACCGAGGAAGAAATCGCCACCAAGATGGAGATGACCATTGAAAAACTGCGTTTTATTGCTAAATCTGCCCAATTACCTATTTCTCTAGAGACTCCCATCGGTAAAGAAGAAGATTCCCGTTTAGGAGACTTTATCGAAGCAGATGGAGAAACCCCAGAAGATGAAGTTTCTAAAAATTTATTACGCGAGGATTTAGAAAACGTCCTCGATACCCTTAGTCCTCGCGAACGCGATGTGCTGCGTCTGCGCTACGGTTTAGATGACGGCCGGATGAAAACACTCGAAGAAATCGGCCAGATTTTCAACGTCACTCGCGAGCGCATTCGTCAAATAGAAGCCAAGGCCCTGCGGAAACTGCGTCACCCCAACCGTAATAGTATCCTCAAAGAGTACATTCGTTAACTTCCCGCTCTTAAAAAACTGGCAACTGAGTCTCCTTGAGGCTCAGTTTTATCGTCATCTACACTTCCCCATCTGTGGGAACCTAATCCTGAAAATATCTCCGGGGTTGCCCCAATCTTGTCCAGAAAACTCTTGCAACAAATAGCACAGATCTGTTATTATGGTTTGTCTGTGTCCCGATTAACCATACCAGTATTGAGAACAAGAAACGACTGTGGCTAATACAAAGTCTGCACTCAAACGAGTCCAAATCTCCGAAAGAAATCGTCTACGCAACAAAGCGTACAAGTCAGCCGTAAGAACCCTGATCAAAAAATGTCTTGTCGCTGTCTCAGCCTACGGAGCCAACCCCAGCCCAGAAGGGCTAGAAAGCGCCCAACAAGCTCTATCGGAAGCTTACAGTAAAATCGATAAAGCCGTCAAGCGCAACGTCTTGCACCGGAACAACGGCGCTAGAAAAAAAGCCGGTTTAGCCAAAGCCTTGCAAAAAGTTAGCCAAGCTTCCTAAGAAACGATTAAGCTGTAATCAGGACAGACGCAACAAGCGATCGGGGGTCGATGCAATTAATAGATACGCACGTTCATTTGAACTTTGACGTTTTGCAAGCCGACTTGCCCGCTATCTCCGAACGTTGGCGAAGTGTGGGAGTCGTTCATCTGGTTCACTCCTGTGTTCAACCAGAGGAGTTTGCGGCAATTAAAGCCATTGCCGATCAATTTGGGGAAATTTCCTTCGCCGTCGGTTTACATCCCCTAGATGCCCAAAAATGGCGAGATAATAGTGCCGATCAGATCGAGACCCTAGCCCGATCTGATCGGCGCGTCGTGGCGATCGGGGAAATGGGTTTAGACTTCTATAAAGCGGATAATCAAGAGCAGCAAAAACAGGTCTTTTGGAGGCAGTTAGAAATCGCCCATCGTCTCGATAAACCCGTGATTATCCATTGTCGAGATGCGGCCCCGACAATGCGGGAGGAAATCAGCGCCTTTCGGCAACAAGTGGGCAAAATTGGCGGCGTGATGCACTGCTGGACTGGCAACCCCGAAGAAACTCAATGGTTTTTAGATTTGGGTTTTTACATCAGCTTTAGCGGCATTGTCACCTTCAAAAACAGTAAAACCGTGCAAGCTGCCGCCCAAATTGTCCCTAGCGATCGCATCCTGATCGAAACCGATTGCCCCTTTCTCTCACCCAATCCCCACCGCGGTAAACCTTGCGAACCCTCTTTCGTCTTCCATGTGGCCGAAACCGTCGCCCGTCTGCGCGGCTATCCGGTCGAAACCTTAGCCGAACAAACCACCCAGAACGCCCGCAACTTATTTCAACTCCCCAGTTAAAAAACATAGTTTATTAGCACAGAGCAGGGGACGGGGAAATGGGGAAATGGGGGAATTCAACTAAAACCCTAACATCCAACACCCAACCCCTAAAAACCCCGATCTCCGAGAGCAATTCCCCACCGTCGCTATCGTGTCATCAGCCCTTGTAACCCTATGAACAATCTTACCTTTAACCTCTTACCCGACCTCATCGAAATCCAACACTCCAGTTTTCGGTGGTTTTTGGAAGAAGGACTAATCGAGGAACTGAATAGCTTTTCCCCCATCAGCGACTATACAGGTAAATTAGAACTACATTTCCTCGGGCAGGACTACAGACTCAAAGAACCGAAATACAACGTCGATGAAGCCAAACGACGCGATAGCACCTATTCCGTTCAGATGTACGTTCCCACCCGTTTAATCAACAAAGAAACGGGAGAAAACATCGAACAGGAAGTCTTTATCGGCGATTTACCCCTGATGACCGAACGGGGAACCTTTATTATTAACGGGGCCGAACGAGTCATCGTCAATCAGATCGTCCGTTCCCCCGGTGTTTACTACAAAGCCGAAATCGACAAAAACGGTCGCCGTACCTACTCCGCTTCCCTGATTCCCAACCGAGGAGCTTGGTTAAAATTTGAAACCGACAAAAACGGCTTAGTCTGGGTCAGAATCGACAAAACCCGCAAATTATCCGCCCAAGTTCTCCTGAAAGCGATCGGATTGAGCGATAACGAAATCTTTGACTCCCTACGCCATCCCGAATTCTACCAAAAAACCCTCGACAAAGAAGGCAATCCCACCGAAGAAGAGGCCCTCCTCGACCTCTACCGCAAACTACGCCCCGGAGAACCTCCCACCGTCACCGGCGGACAACAACTGCTCGAATCGCGCTTTTTTGACAATAAACGCTACGATCTCGGGCGCGTTGGTCGTTATAAACTCAACAAAAAACTACGCCTCAACGTCCCCGATAACCAGCGCGTTCTCACCACCACCGACATTTTATCGGCGATCGACTACCTAATTAACCTCGAATTTGACATCGGCAACACCGACGACATCGACCACCTCGGCAACCGTCGCGTCCGTTCCGTGGGTGAACTGCTCCAAAACCAAGTGCGCGTGGGTTTAAACCGCTTAGAAAGAATCATTCGGGAACGGATGACCGTCAGCGAATCCCAAAACCTCACCCCCGCTTCCCTAGTCAACCCGAAACCCCTAGTAGCGGCGATTAAAGAATTCTTTGGTTCCTCGCAACTCTCCCAGTTCATGGATCAAACCAATCCCCTAGCGGAATTGACCCATAAACGCCGCATTTCCGCCCTCGGCCCCGGCGGTCTCACCCGGGAACGGGCCGGTTTTGCCGTGCGCGACATCCACCCCTCCCACCACGGTCGCATTTGTCCGGTGGAAACCCCAGAAGGTCCCAACGCCGGTTTAATCGGTTCCCTGGCCACCTACGCTCGCGTCAACGACTACGGTTTTATTGAAACCCCCTGTTATGTCGTGGAAAATGGCCGAGTACGCTATGATCTCCCCGTTAAATACCTAACCGCCGACGAAGAAGACGATCTGCGGGTAGCACCGGGAGACGTGGCCACCGATGAAAATGGTTATATCCTCGGCGAAACTATCCCGGTGCGCTATCGGCAGGAATTCTCCACCACTTCCCCCGAACAAGTGGACTACGTTTGTGTTTCCCCCGTCCAAATTGTCTCGGTGGCAACTTCCCTGATTCCCTTCCTCGAACACGACGACGCTAACCGCGCCCTCATGGGTTCTAATATGCAACGACAAGCGGTTCCCCTGCTGCGTCCCGAACGTCCCCTTGTGGGTACCGGATTGGAAGCACAGGCCGCTCGCGACTCTGGCATGGTCATCGTTTCCCGTACCAATGGGGTCGTTTCCTACGTCGATGCTAACCGGATTCGCATCAAAGTGGCGGATGAAGACAAAGAGATTTTCGGCAAGAGCGAGATCGAGTACGAAATTCAGAAATATCAACGCTCTAACCAAGATACCTGCTTAAATCAGCGTCCTTTAGTCTATCAAGGGGAACAGGTTGTCCCTGGGCAGATCCTCGCCGATGGTTCCGCCACCGAAGGAGGAGAAATCGCCCTCGGACAGAATATCCTCGTCGCCTATATGCCCTGGGAAGGCTATAACTACGAAGATGCGATTTTAATCAGTGAAAGACTGGTGGCACAAGACACCTACACCAGCATCCACATCGAAAAATACGAAATCGAAGCCCGTCAAACTAAACTTGGACCAGAGGAAATCACCAGGGAAATTCCCAACGTCGGTGAAGATGCCCTGCGAAACCTTGATGAACGCGGCATTATTCGCATCGGTGCTTGGGTAGAAGCAAGCGATATCCTCGTCGGGAAAGTCACCCCGAAAGGCGAATCAGACCAACCCCCCGAAGAAAAACTACTGCGGGCGATTTTCGGCGAAAAGGCACGGGATGTACGGGATAACTCCCTACGCGTCCCCAACGGCGAAAAAGGCCGGGTAGTAGATGTGCGGGTATTTACCCGCGAACAGGGGGATGAATTACCCCCCGGGGCCAATATGGTGGTGCGGGTTTACGTTGCCCAAAAACGCAAAATCCAAGTGGGCGATAAAATGGCGGGTCGTCACGGCAATAAAGGGATTATTTCTCGGATTCTGCCCCTAGAAGATATGCCCTACCTCCCCGATGGTCGTCCCGTCGATATCGTTCTCAATCCCCTGGGGGTTCCCAGTCGCATGAACGTCGGTCAGGTGTTTGAATGTTTACTGGGTTGGGCCGGCGAAAATCTAGGCGTACGCTTTAAGATTACTCCCTTTGACGAAATGTACGGGGAAGAAGCCAGCCGTTTAACCGTCCACGGATTGCTAGAAAGTGCCTCGAAAAAACCCAATCGCGATTGGGTGTTCAAGGAAGAACACGCCGGCAAAGTCACCGTTTACGATGGTCGCACCGGGGAACCCTTTGACCGTCCCGTTACCGTCGGTATGGCCTATATGTTAAAACTGGTTCACCTGGTTGATGATAAAATTCACGCCCGTTCTACCGGTCCCTACTCCTTGGTTACCCAGCAACCCTTGGGCGGTAAAGCTCAACAGGGGGGTCAGCGCTTCGGAGAAATGGAAGTGTGGGCCCTAGAGGCCTACGGGGCGGCCTATACCTTGCAGGAATTGCTAACGGTAAAATCCGATGATATGCAAGGACGGAATGAGGCTTTAAATGCGATCGTAAAAGGCAAGCCGATTCCCCGCCCGGGTACGCCAGAATCCTTTAAGGTTTTGATGCGAGAATTGCAATCCCTCGGCCTCGATATCGCCGTTCACAAGGTGGAAAATGCCCCCGATGGTACTTCCCGCGATGTGGAGGTGGATCTGATGGTCGATGTCGGTCGTCGCGCCCCCTCTCGCCCCACCTACGAATCCTTAACCACGGAAGACCTTGAAGAAGAAGAATCGGAAGTGTAATTTCAGTGATCAGTAATCAGTAATCAGTTATCAGTGAGAAGTCAGGAGTCAGTAGTCAGGAGACAGGAGAGAATTTTCCAGGAAAAAGCAAAAAAAAGGACAGTAAAGTAAAAATTTGCCTATTCCCTATTCCCCGTTCCCTATTCCCTGTTCCCTTTTCTAACTGATAGCTGAATGCTGATGGCTGATAGCTAATAGCTGTTTAATTATTACTGGGATCGAGATGTTTTATAACCAAACTGTTGACAAAGGAAAACTGAAAAAACTGATCGCTTGGGCCTATCAAAACTACGGTTCGGCGCGCTGTTCACAAATGGCCGATGAATTGAAAAACCTCGGGTTTCGTTTCGCTACCAAAGCAGGGGTTTCCATTAGTGTGGATGATTTAACCGTACCGCCGGCTAAACGACAGATGATCGAAAGTGCCGAACAGGAAATCCGGCAAACCGAACAGCGTTATGTGCGCGGGGAAATCACCGAAGTGGAACGCTTCCAAAAAGTAATCGACACTTGGAATAGTACATCCGAATCACTTAAAGATGAAGTAATTCGCAACTTCCAAGTTACCGATCCCCTCAACTCCGTCTATATGATGGCTTTCTCCGGGGCGCGGGGTAATATGAGCCAAGTGCGTCAGTTAGTCGGAATGCGGGGATTAATGGCTAATCCCCAGGGGGAAATTATTGACCTCCCGATTAAGACTAACTTCCGGGAAGGATTGACCGTTACCGAATACGTTATTTCCTCCTACGGGGCGCGCAAAGGGTTAGTTGATACAGCCCTACGGACGGCAGATTCCGGTTATCTGACCCGTCGTCTCGTCGATGTGTCCCAAGATGTCATCGTCCGCGAGGCAGATTGTGGCACCAATCGTTACATCGAATTAACCGCCATGACCGATGGCGATCGCGTGTTAATTCCCTTAAGCGATCGCTTATTAGGTCGTTCCTTGGCCGAAGATGTGGTGGTCAATGGAGAAGTGATCGCCACCCGCAACCAGATTATCGATGACGAAACCGCCGAAAAACTCGGCCGACTCGTCGATAAAATCAAAGTCCGCAGCCCCTTAACCTGTGAAGCAGCCCGCTCGGTTTGTCAAACCTGTTACGGTTGGAGTCTGGCCCACGGTCATCCGGTGGATATGGGGGAAGCAGTGGGGATTATTGCCGCCCAATCGATCGGGGAACCGGGGACTCAGTTAACTATGCGTACCTTCCACACTGGGGGCGTATTTACCGGAGAAGTAGCCCGGCAAGTGCGGAGTCCCTTCGAGGGAACCGTGCGTTTTCTGCCGGGGTTAAGTATCCGTAACGTGCGAACTCGCCACGGAGATGAACGGGATCAGGTGGAGGCCCCGGGGGAAATTAAATTAACACCCAAGGATAAAACCAAAGAAACCGTCACCTACTCTTTGACTCCGGGATCGCTGCTATTCGTCACCGATGGGGCAACAGTAAGCGAGGAACAGTTACTAGCGGAAATTACCTCCGATAAAGTCCAAAAATCCACGGAAAAAGCCACAAAAGACGTAACCAGTGACTTAGCCGGCGAGGTGCTATTCTCCCAATTAGTCCCAGAGGAAAAAACCGATCGCCAAGGCAACACCACCCGCATCGCCCAACGGGGGGGATTATTATGGATTCTCTCCGGAGAAGTGTATAACTTGCCAACCGGGGCCGAACCCGTGGTCAGTAACGGCGATACAGTACAAGTGGGGGATGTGCTCGCGGAAACTAAGCTGGTATCCACTAACGGCGGTTTGGTGCGTTTAGCCCCCAATAGCCGGGAAATCGATATCGTCACCGCTTCCGTGTCCTTGGATCAGGCCGAAGTAAAAGTAGAAAGTAGTGCCGGTCGGGAACAATTTATTATTCATACGGCCGATGGTCAACGCTTCCTGCTGAAAACCACTCCGGGGACAAAAGTACAGAATCATGCCATTGTCGCCGAGTTAATCGACGATCGCTATCAAACCCACACCGGCGGCATGATTAAATACGTCGATATCGAAGTCTCCAAAGGCAGCCGCAAACAGGGTTATGAAATCACCAAAGGCGGCACGATCCTCTGGATTCCCGAAGAAACCCACGAAGTCAATAAAGATATCTCCCTCTTACAGGTGGAAGATGGGCAGTATGTGGAAGCAGGGGAAGAAGTGGTTAAAGACATCTTCTGTAACTCTAGCGGTGTGGTGGAAGTCATCCAGAAAAATGACATCCTCCGGGAGATTATTGTCAAACCGGGGCTGTTATTTATGGATATCGAACCGGAATCCTCCGGAATTGCCCAAGAACAGTTAATTTACCCAGGGACACAGTTAACTCCTGAAGTCACGATCGAGGAGTTACGGCAAGCGGAATGGGTGGAAACTAACGAGGGTTTGGGATTACTGCTGCGACCAGTACAGGAGTTCACCGTAGAGGACCAATCCACTTCTCCCACCCAAGGTTCCGCTAACCAAGAAGGAGGACGACATATCGAACTGCGATCGGTGCAGCGCATTTTCTTTAAAGACGGGGAAAGAGTTAAATCCGTCGAGGGTTGTCAACTGATCAGCACCCAATTAGTCCTAGAAATTTCTAGCGAAGAACCAGAATCGGTCTCCCATCTGACGGCCGATATCGAGTTAGAACCGATTGAGGACAGGGATTGTCAGCGTTTACAGTTAGTTATTCTCGAATCTCTGGTGCTGCGTCGAGATAGTGATAATGATCCTTTAGGGGGTAATATTCAGACTCGCGTTCTCGTCCAAGATGGCGATGAAATTCCACCGGGGGCAGTGGTGGCCCGGACCGAAATCCAGTGTAAGGAAGCTGGGGAAATTCGCGGGATTCGCAAGGGCAGCGAAGCGGTACGCCGTCTTTTAATTGTCAGTGACCGTGACGAGTTTATTCTCCCGCTCGCTGTTGCTCCCACCGTCAAAGCCGGGGATCTGGTAATCGCCGAAGCTGAGATCGCTGCTGGAGTTTTAGCCCCCAATTCCGGTCAAGTGCTGGCCGTTGACCAAACCACCACCGGCTATGAAATCCGTTTGCGTAAAGCCCGACCCTACCGAGTATCGTCCGGGGCAATTCTGCATATCGATGAGGGGGATTTAGTCCAACGGGGCGATAATTTGGTGCTGTTGGTGTTTGAGCGCTCGAAAACTGGGGATATCATTCAAGGTTTGCCGAGAATCGAAGAACTGCTCGAAGCCCGCAAACCGAAAGAGGCCTGTGTCCTGGCACGCAAACCGGGAGTTTGTCAAGTGGAGTACCAAGATTCTGAGATCGTCGATATTAAGGTGGTCGAGGATGACGGCACGATCAGTGAATATCCGCTTTTAGGCAGTCAAAACCCTCTGGTGAGCGATAATCAGCGTATCGATGTGGGTCAGGCGTTAACCGATGGTCAGGCTAATCCCCACGAGATTTTAGAGGTGTTCTTTAATTATTATGTGGATAGCTTGGGCAGTTACGAGGCGGCCCTGAAAGCTTTGGAAAAAACCCAGATGTTCCTCGTTGATCAGGTACAGTCGGTCTATCAATCCCAAGGGATCGATATTGCCGATAAACATATTGAAGTGATCGTGCGTCAGATGACCTCTAAGGTGCGGATCGATGACGGTGGCGATACCAGTATGTTACCTGGGGAATTGTTGGAACTGCGACAGGTGGAGACGGTAAACGAAGCCATGTCGATCACCGGTGGGGCGGCAGCTAAATATACGCCTGTACTACTGGGGATCACCAAAGCTTCCTTGAATACCGATAGCTTTATCAGTGCCGCCTCCTTCCAAGAAACCACCCGCGTCCTCACCGAAGCTGCGATCGAAGGCAAGTCCGACTGGTTACGGGGTCTCAAGGAAAACGTGATTATCGGTCGTCTGATTCCGGCGGGTACTGGCTTCAATTCCCACGAAAACATGGCGGGGATCAGCGATTACACCCCCCCAGAGGAGGAATATAACTACAACAATCGTAGCTATTATGCTCCCCCCGGCGGCCTCGGCTTGCCCCCTCGTCCCGGTTTCGGCGATAGTAGTGAGGATAGCGATATGATTCTTGACGATCAAACCGCTCGCGCCTACGCTGAGGGTGATGTGGTCGATTTAGAGGATGATGAGATGGCTTTCCTCTCTTCCCGCGGCAGCAGTCGCTTTAGTCGCCAACCTATCAGCGATCGCTGGTCAGAACCGGATGAGGAAGGGGGAGAGGACGATTTCGAGGAGGATTACGAAGAAGAATAATCGTCTGTGGAGATATTACAAGGAGGAGTGGCAGGAAAAACCCCTGTTATTTCCCAAAAACCTCCTCCTTCTCTCCCAAAACTCCCTAATTTTTCAGCTAACTCACCTCAGTTTGGCAATAAAAGAAGGCAGCCTTTCCTGTCAACCGGAAAGGAGACAAAGTTAAGATTTTAATAATTTTCTCTCAAGTCGGGATGACAGGATTTGAACCTGCGGCATCCTGCTCCCAAAGCAGGCGCGCTACCAAGCTGCGCTACATCCCGAAATAAACTCCTTTTTTAGTATAGCCTAAGAGCCGCATTCTTAATCGGGATACCAAAACATACCTTTGATCCCTTCGGGATCGAGAACAAAACCGAGACGACGATAGAAATCCACCACCTGCGGATCGGCGAAAAGAGTTATATTACTGATGTCCTCACCCCGCAACTTCCTGATCATAAATTTCATTAATGCTTTACCAAAGCCTTTACTTTGATAGTGAGGATGAACAACCACATCCCAGACTGTAGCATTAAAAGCGTGATCGGAAGTGGCACGGGCAAAACCCACTAAACGACGGCGATTACCTCGCACTTCCCACATCGACACCACTAAAAAACTACATTCGATCGCCTTTTTAACTTTGCGTAAAGGACGACGGGCCCAACCTACCGAGTCACAAAGTTCTTCTAACTCATATAGATCTAGCTCTCGATCGGTACTAAAAAACACTCGCGTCTGTCCGAGGTCATTCTGGGCAACCTCTACCAAGTCTCCCGAATAGTCAGGAGATGCAGTGACTTCCGAGCTATTAAACAATCTTTTCCAAAAAACCATGCCGGGGGGCTACTGCCTCAATATTATCTTTTTAGCCTAGTATATTTTATTTTCCCCTGTCTACGAACAATCGGGCAACCTGAGTCCAAATTTGATTTTGAGTACGGAGAGGGTGGGATTTGAACCCACGAACCATTGCTGGTTACTCGATTTCAAGTCGAGCGCGATCGACCACTCTGCCACCTCTCCAAGGCAGCCAGACCTATATCTTATCATTAGATTTATTGCACAAATCAAAAAATTTTCTGCCAATGTAGGGAAAAGAGGTGCATATTATCGGGTTAAAGGTTAAAATTTCCTCCTTCCCCGACTTCTGCAAGAAGTCTATTTTAGTCAATTGGGGGCGCAATTAGGGCTTTCTGAGCAGGATTTTTGGGGGCCGATCGGCCAGATCTGGACCACTTCCCCTCACCACCCCCGTCAAGATGACCGACTTATTTCTTTAATTTCTGTAATTTTCGGCTTTCACGGGGAAAACTAAAATTAAAATAGGGGGGAGTGCCCTAAAATTGCTGTTTTGACGTATAATCACCTCAATAAAATTTAGAAGCTCCTAGAGTTGATAGTTTTAAACATTTCTGAGAGGAAAATGTATTTATTATGAGTTCAATTATTGAAATCGGCGACCAAAAAATTAACCAGTCACAGGTCTTGCCTCTTTTGGCAAAATATGGTATGTTACCCCAGTTAATCCGGGAAGTAATTATCGAGCAAGCGATCGCCAATATCACCTGCAATCCCGAAGAAAGAAACGCGGCCTATTCCCGTTTCTATCAAAATAATCAAATTGCCAACGATGAGCAAATGAAATCTTGGTTACAACAAAACGGGATGGATTCCGAGCAACTAGAATATCTAATTCTTCGGGACATTAAATTGGAAAAATTTAAACAGGAGACTTGGGATAACAAAGTAGAATCCTACTTCTTGCAAGTCAAAAATCAATTGGATAAGGTGGTTTATTCCCTGATTCGGACAAAAAATATCGGCATTGCCCAGGAACTATTTTTCCGGATACAGGATCGAGAAAATACCTTCGCTGAACTAGCTAAAAAATACTCCCAGGGAGCAGAAGCGGAAACCGGAGGACTAATCGGACCGGTGGAACTGAGCGCCCCCCATCCCCAGATCGGGCAAATTCTCCAGGCAAGTAAACCGGGGCAACTGTGGCCACCGACGCAAGTGGGAGAATGGGTCGTGATTGTCCGACTGGAAAAATATTTATCCTGTGAACTGGATCCTCCCACCCGTCAACGCTTACGCAATGATTTATTCCAACAATGGTTAACGGCTCAAATGCAAACAGTGAAATTTATCTCCGAATCAAACCCAGTCAATAGCGAGCAGGTATCGATTATATAGCATTTCCTTCCAACACTGGGTAAACCTAGTCTTTTCGCCTAATTAGGGTTTGCTGGATAAATCTAAAAACATTGTTCGATAAGACTTTTAGACTTTTTGTCAATCAAAAAGTGCCAGCGATTGGAGTGATTGGGGGGAAAATTCCGGGACTTTTTCCCTGAAAATTAGGTAATTGACC
>NZ_JADBTZ010000062.1:0-5321 GCF_020245885.1 Microcystis sp. M165S2
ATCTTGGCGAAATCTGGTATATCTGTTATATTTGGTCATAGAGAGAGGATAAATTCTTTAACATCTTTTATTTTCTCTCTATTTTGCTTGATTCTTCCTCTTTTTTCTTTTTAGGTTTCTCATTTAGTCTAAACTACAGATTTAAACAATATTTGAGTGGTCAACGACATTAAGGCGCAGGGCGTGGACGATACGAGACCGACAGGAGATTTTCTTTATTCGCCAATTCAGACTTGAATTGGCCTTGTTCCTTTGATTTCTTCGTTTAGATTTAGCCGTTGTTCTGGGGATATTGCTACCACACCATCGACTCCTACTGTTTTCTTCCCTTGATTATCTTGGGTTACTTTTCGCACCGCTAAAAGACGAGTGTAGTATGACTTCACCAATAGACGTTGCCACCTTATAACCTTTGCATCCTGTCCCGATTTAGCCGCTTAGTATATCCTCTTTTGGAGCTTGAAAACATATCTTTGGACTTTCACCCAATTGATAGCCTTCCATACATTCTTAGTCTTAGTGGCTATCGCCGTTACTCTCAACTTGTAAAGAGTTATTACAAGTGTATTGACCTTGAGTCCCCTTGCCTAGTTTTAGTATCAATGTGATACGGAAACGTTGGGACATATAGAACCTATTTGGTATCTCTCTTGTGACGCTTCACGGGTAAGAATTACAGGTATTTTGGCTAATTCGCTCTAATCCATACTGGGTAATGATTTTGGGAAAGATACCAAATGGACTCTATAGCAGACAGGTAAAAATAAAAAACTTTTCTCTGCCAAGGCACCGATCGATAGGATAATTGATCATCGGAACATCTGCTCTGAGAATATGCCCCTCGATCGCCGTCAATTTCTTTATCTTTTAGGTGCTACCCTTGGCACAGCAACTCTAGGAAATTTTAACCGTCCCGCTTTTGCTGCCAATAGCCCCTATACTCTGCTTCCTCTCCCCTATGCTTATGATGCCCTAGAACCTTATATTGATAAGGAAACGATGCAATTTCATCACGATAAACACCATGTTGCCTACGTTAATAATCTCAATCTGGCAGTGGCAAAATATCCAGAATTGCAGCAAAAAACAGTAGTAGAATTAATTAAAAATCTTGACTCCTTACCCGCCGATATTCGCACCACTGTCCGCAATAATGGCGGTGGCGATCTTAATCATACGATGTTTTGGCAGATTATGTCCCCCGATGGCGGTGGCGAAGCAAAAGGAGAAATAGGAGCGGCAATAATCGCTAAATTTGGCAGTTTCGAGGAATTTAAAAACGCTTTCAACCAAGCAGGTACTAAACTTTTTGGTAGTGGTTGGACATGGTTGGTTTTAAATAAGTCAGGACAACTGGAAATTATCAGCACTGCTAACCAAGATAGCCCCCTAATGATGGGATTACAGCCAATTATGGGCAATGATGTCTGGGAACACGCCTATTACTTAAAATATCGTAATCAACGGGCTGAGTATTTAAAACAGTGGTGGAATGTGGTTAACTGGGAGGAGGTAAATCGCCGCTATCTTCAGGCAAAAGCTTAACGATGACAACTTTTACGGTAACAGTTCCCGCTACCACTGCTAATATTGGGCCCGGCTTCGATTGTCTCGGAGCGGCCTTAACCCTATATAATCAGTTTACTTTTACCCTGCTGCCAGCAACGACAGCTAACCCTGTCAGCATTAGTGTCAAGGGAACTGAATCAGCTAAAGTTAGCCAAGGTACTGATAATTTAATCTACACTTCTTTTTTGCAAGTTTATCAAAAAATAGGACAGAATCCGCCCCCCATAGCCATCGAGATCGGTTTAGGGGTTCCTCTGGCTAGAGGTTTAGGTAGTTCTGCCACTGCTATTATCGGTGGGTTAGTGGCTGCCAATCAATGTGCGGGAAATCCTTTATCTATGGGGGAAATCGAAGCATTAGCGATCGCCTTGGAGGGACATCCGGATAATGTGGTGCCGGCTTTGCGGGGCAACTGTCAGCTATCGGCAGGAGATAGCACAGATTGGGCTATTTGTCAAGTATTTTGGCAAAAAAATCTCATTCCCGTCCTAGCGATTCCCGATTTTGAACTGGCTACGGAAAAAGCTAGGGCTGTTTTACCCGAAAAAATTAGCCGTCAGGAGGCAATTTTCAATATTTCCCGCTTGGGTTTATTATTGCGGGGATTGGAGACGGGTAACGGCGATTGGCTGAGAATTGCCCTAGAGGATAAACTGCATCAACCCTATCGCCAATCTTTAATACCGGGTTACGAAAAGGTCAAAAAAGCCGCCATTAACGCGGGTGCTTACGGGATGGTAATTAGTGGTGCAGGTCCCACCCTATTAGCTTTAACTAACCCCGACAATGCCCAAAAAACAGCAACAGAGATGAAAAATGCTTGGCAGCAAGTGGGGATTAACTCTGAGGTGAAAATTTTAGCTTTAGATACCCTAGGGGCCCAAGTAAACTGTTAAGCCTCCAATTTACTTGTTAAGATTCCTATGGCAGAGTGGTTGGGGTGTGGGGTGTGGGGTGTGGGGTGTGGGGAAGTGGGGAAATGGGGAAATGGGGAAGTGGGGAAATGGGGAAGTGGGGAAGTGGGGAGCTTTTCAGTGAACAGTAATCAGTAATCAGTGAAAAGACAGCAGTGTTAGGATAAAAATAAATATAAATAATTGTTAAGAAAATGACGCAAATTACCGTTATTGGTGCAGGGATTGGCGGACTAACGGCGGCGGCATTATTGGCGCGTCGAGGTTATCAAGTCACAGTATATGATCAGGCGCTTGTCCCCGGAGGTTGTGCCTCGACTTTTTCCCGTCGGGGTTTTACTTTTGATGTGGGGGCAACTCAAGTGGCAGGATTAGAAGTAGGGGGCATTCATCAGCGCATTTTTGCCGAATTAGGGATAGATTTACCCGATTCTGTCCCCTGCGATCCCGCTTGTGCTGTTTTTCTGCCGGGGGAAACCACTGCGATTAACGTCTGGCGCGATCGGCAAAAGTGGCAAGAGGAAAGACAAAAACAATTTCCGGGCAGCGAACCTTTTTGGCAATTATTACAAAAACTCTTTCAAGCAAGTTGGCGTTTTCAAAGTCGCGATCCAGTTTTACCCCCGCGCAACTGGTGGGATTTAGGGCAATTAATCGCCGCTTTGCGTTTAGATACTGCCATTACCTTCCCTTTTACTTTGATGACTGTGGGCGATGCTCTGCGATTATACGGCTTAGAGACAGATAAACGCCTAAAAACCTTCCTTGATCTCCAGTTAAAGCTTTATTCCCAAGTTACTGCCGATGAAACCGCTTTACTTTATGCCGCCACCGCTTTAGCAGTTTCTCAGTCTCCCCAAGGTTTATCCCACCTTCAGGGTAGTATGCAGGTATTAAGCGATCGCCTAGTGGCAGCTTTGGAAAAATACGGCGGTAAATTGCAAATGCGCCACACAGTGGAAAAAATACTGACAGAAAAGGGAAAAGCCACGGGAATTATCGTCAGAAATCAAAAAAATGGCCAAATACATCCAGAAATGGCCGATGAGATTGTCGCCAATATCCCGATCCAAAATTTACCACAATTAATCGATCGCGAAGCCATTCCCAGTCTTTATCACCGGAGAATCGAAAAACTTCCCCCCGCATCCGGTGCTTTTGTTGCCTACTTAGGAGTCGATCGCGCTGCTATTCCCCCCGATTGTCCTCCCCATTTGCAATTCCTCTACGATGACGATGGCATGATCGGCGAAAATAACTCTTTGTTTGTTTCCGTGAGTAAAGAAGGGGATGGCCGCGCCCCAGTGGGAAAAGCGACGATTATTGCTTCTTCCTTCACCGATACCAGTCTTTGGTGGCGAAAAGGAGAAGATAATTATCAGCAATTAAAAGCAGCATACACCCAAGAGGCGATCAATCGTCTCGGTAATTATTTCCATCTTAGCCCTGATCACATCGTTCACATCGAATCAGCTACTCCTCGCACTTTTGAACGGTTTACGGGGCGAAATCAGGGCATTGTCGGCGGTATTGGTCAAAGATTGTCCACTTTTGGCCCTTTTGGAGTAGCGACGCGCACTCCGATCCCCCATCTTTGGTTAGTGGGAGATTCCACCCATCCGGGAGAAGGCACTGCCGGAGTCAGCTATTCGGCACTAACCGTAGTTAGACAGATTGAAAATAAATTATTAGCTTCTAGTTAAGTGGGTGGGTGGAATTAAATCCGACATTCCGCACATCTTCATATACCTTTATATATTTTTGCATTCCCCAAGATGTTTTGACGAAAAAGCTTCATTGTAGAAACTACTATTGAGAACATTTTCAATAATTGATTTTTTCTGAGAAAACAAATTACAATTCTTCACCTTGATGAAAATCGATCCTTGTAGCTACAATCTTTACTGGCAAAGGGTTGTAAGCAATGTATTAGTAAAAATTATCAATTGAATGTTAAGAAGTGCGGAAGGTGGGTTGTAATTATTCTGTACAAAGATGAGAGGATTTTTCGTACCTGCTCTGATACTCTGGTTTTTATTCACCTTTAATGAGAGGAAATAACCTAGTGAAGCTCAATGCCCTTAATTCTTTAGCTTTCGCCACAGGGACAGTAACTCTACTGTTAAGTAGCGTGTCTTCTGTTAGTGCTTATACCATTTATACAAATCGGACTGCCTGGGAAGCGGCACTCGCCACTAACCCCTCGTACAAGATTACCATTGATACCTTTAGCAATGCCATTCCTTCGGCACAGTCAATTACCCTAGATTCAGGGATTGTTTCCACTAATTCCGCTCCTCCCATACTGCCTAATTCGTTTAATAACAACAGTGTCAGCATCGTCAATCCTGGTGTTTACGATAATGCTTCCGGTACACTTGCGGGTGCTTCTGATACCATAACCTGGCAGTTTCCTGCTACCGTGTTGGCTTTTGGTGCTGACTTTTCCCGCATTGATGAGTTAACTCTTACTGGCAATTTCGATGGCACAGGAGACCAAACTATTTCTATCAATCCTACAATTGGTGGAGATAATGGGTTTCTCGGTATTATCGGGACAGCCGAATTTAGTTCTGTTATCTTTGCCAATAATACAACAGCTGTCGATAGTTTTAGTATTGACAATGCTTCCTTTGCCACCAAAGTTTCTGAACCCAATATGGTTACTGCTTTCGCCATACTTGGGGGCAGTCTGTTGTTAATTAGGGTTTGCTGAAAAAGTTATTGAAAAGCACAGGTCTCTTAATCAATGATTTCACTTAGCTACAAGCATAAGCTTTAGTTGTTGATTAGTTTCTAAGTCATAACTTATTGTCATCATTGACCGAGAAAAAGTGC
>NZ_JADBTZ010000063.1:0-9379 GCF_020245885.1 Microcystis sp. M165S2
AACTGCACAATATTTATTGAGAGAATATTTATCGATTTTGTCTTCTCTCTTGGCATCCATCCAAAGCCTTAAAGCCTTATTACGGATGAATTGTACTGTACGAATAGCTTCATCAATGGCAGAACACTGACTTGGTTTGACCACGGCTTTCATTTCTAAAACAATCATTGTTGACCGACCTCAAACAACTTTCTTTATACTAACATATCCAGCACAAAACTGTCAAGGATTTATTGGTGCTTCGCTGTTCTATATTGGTCGGGTTTCATCCCGTCGGTGAAACTGAGGGTCTTCACCCGACATTTAAGATAAAAGTACGCTCGATCGCAGGTACAATTATCCGACAGAGAGCGTGGTGGACAATGCGATCTCGATAGGGGGCCGCCGAAATTAGGCGTGGTTTGGGGTCTGTTATACGGAAACTGCGGTACTGACCGGGATGATAGGTCTGTTCGATTAGCTCATCTTGCAACTTGATTAAATTTTTCTCCCGTTCCGCGTTAAAGGCGAGGACATTAGGGCGATAGCGTTTACCTTGCTGCGCGAGCCGAGCGGCCGCTAGGAGGTTTTCAAATTCGATAATTTTTTCCCATGTATTGCCAATTCTAACGACCATTCTTTGTTCCGGTTAGGTTAACCGGTGGGATTTTCGTTTGGGATTTTAGCCAGCCCCCTAGTTCATTACCGATTTCGACTAAATATCGACTCAGATTTTCGTAACGTTTATCGGACATAATATTAAGGTCAACCATTAACCGTATTTGGTAGTAGAGAACCGACAATTTAGGGTTGAGAGAACGCAAAATTTCCTCTTTCTCTTGACTATACTTGGCTTCTATCAATCCTTCTAGTAATTGATAGAGATTATTGGCTATCCTTTCCCCTAGGGTAAAGCGATAATTGCGGGGAAGACGACTCAATATCGGGTTTAACCAGAGGATGAGGTCATAGGTTTTTTGAATAACTGACAATTCTTTTTCGTTGTGGTTCATGTGTACTAATTAGTCCCCAAAAAATCGCCGGAAAAGGGAAAAAGAGAAAAGAATAAAGGGAAATCAAGTCCTGGGGAAGCGGCAGACAACTCGAAAACCGAGGCCGTAGTAGTCGAGGTAGTCGGGGTTGTCCCTGTAACGAATCGCACCGCGACAGTACCTCGGATAGTAGTACCAAGAACCGCCGCGTATCACCTTCGTATTTTTATCGCTTAATAACTGCATAGTTATATTCTTATCTAGTAGATTAGTCGGGTTATTGTCGAACGCAAAGCGATCGCTACGCGAGATCGCCCTCTCTTCAGCATCCCACAGATCTATACACCATTCCCAGACGTTACCGTGCATATCCTGTAAACCAAAGGCGTTGGGGGGATAGTTACCGACAGGGGTTGTTTGCTTGGGGCTTGCCGTTTTTGCTTCGTCGGCGTAGGTTTGCTGTGAGTCGTAATTGGCTAGTTTTGCAGTTAGGGTCTCGCCGTAGTGGAAAGGGGGATATGATCCCCCCTGACCCCCCTTAACAAGGGGGGCTTCTGTATTGGCGTGACAGGCGTATTCCCATTGGGCTTCAGAGGGTAGGGCGTAGGGGAATTTGGTTAGCTTGGCTAGTCGTCCACAGTATTCGATCGCATCGAACCAACTCACATTTTCTACAGGCCGTAACCAATGACTCGTTTCCCCATAGTCGTCTTTAAATCGTGATGGGGTTAGGTCTAGATTATTTTTTATTTTTAAGTCTTTACGGCTGGCGATCGCCCACCATTGAGCTTGGGTGATGGGGGTCTGTGCCATAAAAAAGGGTTTTATATAGATAGTCTTACCGTCTTTGAGCAGAGTTCCGCCGGGGATGAGGAGCATTCTAATCTCGGTTAGCCCCGCGGGGGGTTGATCCTTCCTTTTGTTAAAGGGAATCTCTTCTTCGTAATATTTAGCGGTGACGGGTTGACGTTTAATGATATTTCCTTGTCGATCGACAAATACAGTTTCCCCGTCCCATTGGGGTAAGTCTGTTTGTTCCGCTCGCTTATTATAGATAAAGAGTATCTGAGCTTCTAGCTCTTTAATGCCCGATTCGATCGCTAGTTCGTAGAGGTCGCCGTCTTCTAGGTTCAAGCTGGCGCACTGTTCCCGCAGGGCGATGAACTCGGTTTCGGCTTCACCTTCGAGGATGGTGAGCCTGCCGACTTCGATCGTGGTGGTTTCTGGGGTGAATCGGGTGAGAAAGTCTTCTTCTCTAGCTGTTTGAGTCGCTTTTGGCTGACCTTGCTCTAATTGCTGTGCGATCGCCAGATAATTTCCCCCCAAATTCCTTAAAATACTGGCTGCCACTTCGGCAAAAGGACGAATGATGTCTTGTATATCTGTACCTACTTCTGTTGGAGGCTTTTTCAATTCAGCGAGGAAGTCTCGCAATTCTAGGTTCAGTTGTTTGGCAATATATTTGGAGACGCGATCGAATACATCTACTGTAGTAGAGCGAGTAGAACTGCATTGTAAAATTTTTCTTACTTCCGGGTTGATAAAATCGTAGAGTACCAGATCTGGGTCAGTTTCCTTAATCCCTAACGAACGAACGCGAAGAATACCGCCTAAAAATACTTCTGCGATTTGGACTTGACCTGCTTTTGGTAACATTTCCTTACGGATCAATCGAACTACTGGCAGAAAAATTGTCGGTGCCGCCGCTAACAATTCTGCTAATTCTTGAGCTAGAAGCGAAGCATTATTGCGAAATCGTCTAACTATTTCTTCTGGAGTTAAATTTAGCTTACCCTCGGGTTCTAATTCTTCTTTGGTATCGGGAGTCAGTACAAATCCTGCTACTTTGGTGTCGCCGCGCCCCACGACTACACCGCTCCATCGTGCGACACTGAGAGGTTCCAAAGTAAAAACAGGAATCTGTAAACGATTCTGTTCACGAAAGACGTTTTCCCAGAGCAGCACGTCTCTAATTTTTAATCGGCTATTAGTTAAACCAGGTTCATCACTAACTAAAGTTACTTTCGCTCCCAATCCTAAGCCAGTTTTCAGCCAAAGCCATTCTGGAAGCATCTGCAATATAGCTAATGGACTCGATTGACTCCACAATTTTAAAAGCGGAAACATCTTGCCATCTTGCCAATAGGATGCCACGCAATCACTAACTACTACAATGAGGCGGCGACCATTAGGATTGAGTAATTCTTTAGGATGATAAACCCTAGAATTAGTCTTGTTTAATCCTTCATGGAGAACTAGATTATTTTCCTTGGAAGCTAATTGCCAGACCCGCACATCACGAAAGATACCATAATGTTGTAGTACAGTTTTTAGATCTGCTAACGTTTGATGCCAAATATCCATCGAGGAACTGCGATCAAATACCAATGCTAGTTCTAACCAAGGTTCTAAGGCTGGTTTAAAAACAGGAACCAAGATTTTTCCGTCAGTCGCGGCAAAACTTTCGACTGTTCGTACTTCATCCAAAATACTCGGGCGATCCCGTGTAGGTACGCGCCGCAATAATGTTTTTAAGGCTTTTGCCAAAGATAAGGAACTGCCGAGATCTGATGGATTATCAACTGGAAAAGTTAAAGAACCACCGCCACCGCCACTGGATGAGTCTTTGCTTTGCTGTCGTGGGAATAACTGTCCCCCAGACTCTTTATTTTGTTGCCGATTGTTGTTGGGCAGTTGATTGTTGTTGGGCAGTTGATTGTTGTTGGGCAGTTGATTGTTGTTGGGCAGTTGATTGTTGTTTGGCTCCTCTTGGTTCACTTCTACTTTCTTACTTTCAGTAGATTCTATAATCTGAGGTGAATGGAGCAATAACCAGCACAAATCAGCTAACTCATAGCTAGTCATTTCTAGCTCTGACTGATTGAGAGTCTTAAGTAACTGCTCGAAGCGGTCTGGCTTCTCCAGTATAAAAGCATCGCTCATCACAATCCCTCGGTATCATTCAAACTCTTAAACAGTAACTCTTTAAGGGATTCGTGATCGAAAGTGGATTCTGCACCACCGGTCAACATATATACAACATTAAGGAGTTGATCCGTTGCCAAATCTTTTTTATTGAAAAAATCTGTAATTAATTGACCGATACGATCGCTAGACTTATTAAAATATTCATCACCCATGTGAGAGTTGACTATAGATTTCAGGTTATTAATGCCCGGATTGGGCATATTGATTCTGATACAACGTCTTTTGAAGGCTGGAGGAAAATCTCTTTCGCCGTTACTGGTCATCACTACGATGGGGAAAGCATGGCATCCCACTATTCCGCTATTTAGCTTGACGGGATGAAGATTTTTATCCCAAGTAAAAACTGAAACTGGTTGACTGGGGTTTTTCTCTGTCCAACGTTTTAATTCGGGAATTTCATATTCGCCTTCTTCAAACAGATTGAGCAAGTCATTGGGTAAATTGATGTCGCTTTTGTCTATCTCGTCTATTAAAAGCACTCTGGGTAAAGCTGAAGGAAGAAATGCCGTACCCAAAGCTCCTAAAGTGATATAAGAGCCAATATCTTGTTTGCCCTCGGACTCTGGTTCTTGTAAGCGGGCGATCGCATCATAACGATACAAACCATCCTGAAGGGTCGTTCGAGCCGTAATCGACCATTTTAAAACCGGACCCAATCTCAGTTGGTATGCTAAGGCATAGGCAAGGGAGGTTTTTCCCGAACCGGGACGACCTGTCACTAACAGGGGACGACGCAAGCATAAAGCCGCATTTACCCCGGCGATGACTAGATCAATTGCTTTCTGAAGTTGAGCATTTTGAGAATTGGTTTCATTGTCAGCGATTTCTTTGGTTTCATTGTCAGCGATTTCTGACAAACGGAATTTTTCACCGCGATCGCGATCGGTCTTTTCACTCTCGACAAGTTTCAATAAATCTGACCGACGTTCGGTATCTTTAGGGAGAATAGGTCTATTGAATTTTCTCCAAGGAGGTGGAGGGGGAAGATTGAGAGTTTCAGATGCTGGTAGCTGTTCCCCCCGACCATTAAAAGGATGCCAGTGAACTGATTTAGTTTCTTCTGCCATTTTATGTGTTTACTCCTATTGTTTGTAATTTATTTTCTTCCGGCAAGATTTCCGGGTCTTCCAGCAACATACCGAGATAATAACCTGGATACTGTTTACGCTCTGTTTCAGTTCTAGCCCCCCATACAACACTTCTTAGCTCCCAAGTTTTTTCAAGTAAGCCGCGGCATCGGTTAGATAAATTATCCCAATTCAGGCACTCTGTAAATTGCTGTTCAAATTCTACCTCTGAGGGAATACTATCCCAATTCCAAACGGCTATGGGAATACCACTATCAAAAATAGACTCAAAAAACCTCATGCGCTCAAATCTATCGATGGAGAGAGAATCTTTTAATCTAATCCCCCATAGAATTGAGCAATTTTTCATAAAAATCTCTAATTCTTTCCAATTAGAGATTTGAGTATCTCCAAGAATCTCAATTATGTTAGAGGCTGGAGTATTATTTATATCATTAGCTAGAATATTCTTGGATATTTCACGACAATCACCATTCAAAAAAGTATGGATTCTTTCCCATCCTTTTTTGAGTGATCCAATGCGACTATTTTTTCGTATGCGTTCTCTACTTCGTAAAAATAATCGGTAATTTCTTACCAATGATATAGTTGCTTCTTCTTCACAAATCATTGCCCAATTATCTAGACTAGAATGTAAATCGGAAAGTGGAATGAATACTTCTATTCTCAACTGATCAATTGCTTGACCCCGAAATTGAGGATCAGTTTCAAGATAATCAATGTATGATTTTATCGCTGTTGGAATATTTTCAAATTTAGTACAATCAATACCATTTTTATTTTTAGATAATGAGATTTCAGATAGTTTACCCTGAATTTTAAACTGTCCTCGAACATTCCACTTATCTTGATTCGGTCCATCGCCACCTCTCTCAATTATGATTAATAAGATCGGTGGCAAGCAAGAAGTATTTTCATTTTCAGTTTTTTCCAATTTATGATTAGCTTTATCTAGCCATGATTTTATATGTCCATTATCATCTTTTAGTGATTGAGCTAATTTGATTATTAATAATGTAGGTTCGTATCGATCGAGAAATACTTGTTTTAATAACTCATAATTCTTGGTAAAACACAAGCTTTTAATAAATATTTCGTCATGTTTGATAAAATTTTCAATTTTACAGCAAGCTTTCCAAATATCTTTCCAATCAATTATTGTGCTGAGAATTAAGTATAGTTCTGACCACAAACTTTCAAATGTCTCGTCGCAATCATTATTTTTTAATTCAACATCTTCAAAAAGAGTACTCGTCTTATTAGATTTATTTCTTGCTTCTTGTTGTTGTCTGGCAAGATCTCTAACAACTTGAATTAAAGTCTTAAAATAACCATTATTTTGTTCGTAATAATCAATCGCCTCGATTAACTCATCAAATCGATCTGGATATCCGCTGAATGCTTTGAGAATACTCAATACTGAAGCACGAACAGTATTTCGTTCTTCTACTTGTTTGCCAATATCAGGGAAAAAATCAATTACATCTTTTCTCATTTGAGTATCTCGGATAGAAGGGCAATTCTCTAAGGCTTCGATTAACTCATTAAATCCTAGATCGTTAGGTTTTATCGGAACAGTCAGCAACATTGTTAATTGAACTCCTCTGGCAATATTTGTATTGTAGTTCTTCTTAAATTTTGCATAGCAACAGAATTATTTTCGTAGAGCATATCAATAACGTCTAATAGCTCTGCCAATCCTCCTGAATAACTGCGGGAAGTTCTAATTGCACTTAACACTACAGTATTTGCATTACCTTCCATGATTATGTTATTGGCTATTTCTTTCCTTAGATTCAAAATAATATCTTTTCGACTTTGGAAATCTCGAATTGACTGACATTGTAAAAAAAGATCGCGCAATAGTCCTAATTCTTGGATAGTCAAATCGCGAGGTAGCTGAACACTATCTCGTTCTGTTGTTTTAGTGGCTGGCTCAATTTCGCTAAATCGTTCTTTTCTATTACCTGCCCAGTCCTGATATAAAAGATATGAAGGAGTTTGCCTGGTTTGTCCATCCTCTCGAAGCTTAATGAACTTTTCCTGCACATTCTGCATAACCGCTTCCATATCTGGTGGCCAAAGCTCTGTATCTTTTGATGAGTTCAATTCATTCAATAGTTCTCGTGAAAATATACCCGTTTGCTCATCACTTTTATTAATCGCATATTCTCCCGGATTAGCCGCAAACATTGCCATTTGTTTTTGACTTGGCAAATGTTTACCAATAGCAGGAAGATCGTCCGGTGGATTTATCTTTAATAGTTGGGAATTGGCACAGGCATCAAAAATTAGTAGCTGTCGAGGCAAATTCTTATATAAATCGGTCTGCATAGCATTAAGCTGGACAGTTAAATTTAGATTCTTGAGATCCTCCATTGTCGCATCGGCATAAATCAATCGGCGATCGCCTTGTGAAGCGATCCAACCGTGTCCCGACCAAAACAAGAAAAACAAAGTTGCTGTTTTCTTTCTCGCTTCTTCACGCAGAGCTTTATTGACTATATCTTTGTTTGCTTCTAAGGGTTTACTATCGATGAGATTGGTAATCTTGTCAACAATTCCGACATTGCGATCGAGTGGCGCCAGAAAAACCGAAATATTTTCGGGAGGCACATTGCGATCTCGTAACCATTGACAGAACTGATAAACATCATTGACCGGGCCATTCAAATCTGGAATGGAACTAGAATCAGCATACTTTTCGATTCCCACTAAAATTGCTTGTGTTGTCGATGGTTCAGCCATTAGCTACCTCCACCATCTTCTGCCAAACTGCATCCCAAACCTTGTCATTGTTCCAATATGCACCATGAGACTCAGGGAAAGGTTGTTTACTATCGATTTCGACATCTTGTATCTTTCCGGGGAATATTTTCTCCCCTACATAACTGAGAAAATCGTTGCGATCATAAATATTTAACCAATCGGGGAAAGTATCCGGTAGCTTGGCATTGGGATTATATTCCATCCCCACCAAAGCATTCAGTTCATAAAGAATCGGAGATTGAGAACCGATCGTCACCAACAAAGCCACTTGTGGTAATTGTTGTTCTAATAGCAAATCGACGGCAATAATACCACCCAAACTATGGGCGATTAATACGGTGGGATATTCCAGACGTTCAACGGTTGTTCGAACAAAGTCTCTAAGCTTTTGTCCCCTTGATTGATACATCAAAATATCTCCCAAAGTACCGCTGTATTGTTCTGAAAATCCACTTCGCCGTCTTTGGAGATTATTGTTGATAATACGCCTGATTGTGCCAGAAATACTCTGTTTTATGCCAGATAAAATTCCTTTTTCCGTGCCCCCTAGTTCTGCCGCTATTTGCTCGACAATATGATCGCGCAATTCGCCATTGACTGATAGGGCGAATTCGCCATAGTTATCCCTTACCAAAAGGGAACTTTGAGCTACGAGCGCACGAGCGATCGCTATGCGGTATTCTCCTAATGGTTCCGTGGCGGATTCGATCGCTTTTTGATAATCGCTTTCGTTGACGATAATGGATTGGGATTGAGGAAAAAACTCGCCAATGCCAGCTTGATCGAGCATTTCTTGGAGATTAGAGGATGGATTTAAGGCTCGAACCCGATTATCCAAATCCTCGCCTAGCTTTTCCCCAAAAACAGTTCTTTTGTCCTCGGAACTTATGGTTAGGATTTGCAGTTCGATGAGCGGGTCTTGATATAGTAACTCCCATAAACCCAGAACATACTCTTCATCAGTTAAATCTGTTTCTGAGGCTTTTTTTTGATCCGACACTGGAATAGATAGTCCTCCCGCATTTAATGTCGTGCCGAGAGACCCCCCCCAGTAACACTTATGAAAACACAAATTTTCATTGCGCTCTTTCAATTTTTGGCTAATGATGCTAAAAACTTTGCTATAGGCTGGTTCTCGTACCCCTGTACCGTGGATAAAAACTAGATCGCAATCGCATTTCTTCACTGATTCCCCTCCTCGGTGCTTGAATAAGATTCGATCAAAGTCCTCAATTTTTTCAATTGTAGTTCCAGTTCGCTTACCCGTTGACTCAACGGCACAGTCTCGGCACAGCCCAAGTAAGCAGCGATCGCACTGATGATCACATCTGTCTTGGACGTGCCAACCCGCTCGACGTACTGGTTGAGTTCGGCGAGGAGGGGTGGGGGAATTCGGACGGCGATTTGTGGTTTGCCCATAACAATTACCGAAATTTTGGGTTAAAGCCCCGTCCTTTTAGGACGGCTTTTTAAACTATAGCTTGTTAACTTAACTTTTATTGTGCTATACTGATTTTATCTAAGTACCCCCTGCGTAAAATGTTTGTCTTAGAGTTTAAAGTT
>NZ_JADBTZ010000064.1:0-13364 GCF_020245885.1 Microcystis sp. M165S2
ATATTGCTGAGAAAATGCCGTTAAATGTTCGAGAATGGGACTGTCCAGACTGTGGGACACACAATGACCGAGATATTAACGCCAGTAAAAACATTTTGGCCGCAGGACTTGCGGTGTCAGTCTGTAGAGCGACCATAAGACCAGAACAGAGTAAATCTGCTAAGGCAGGTGCGAAAAATCCTTCGGGAAAGAAGCAGAAACTCAAATCGTGAGGTTTGGGAATCGCCGTCCGTTTCACGGCGGGGAGGATGTCAAAATCTATACCAACTTAGATGATAATCTCGATTTTGTTATTTTGGGATAATCTGTTCTCTAGAAGCTCCTTTCACCTTGTCATCATTACCGGCGAAAAGGTTCCAAAAACTGGCAAAAATCGGCAATACTTGCAAAAGTTAAGTTTTTTATTATAGGGTGACTGCACTGACCAGATAAATCTAAAAACCTTGTTGGATAAGACTTTTAGACCTTTTTGTCAATCAAAAAGTACCGGACTGGGAGTGAGCAGGGGGAAAATTAAGCTACTTTTTCCCTGAACATTAGGTAATTGACCACCTGAAAATCGGTAAAACCCTACACCCTACACCCTACACCCCACACCCTGCCCCGAAGAAAAACTTTTTCAGCAGACCCTAATTATGACCTTTATTCCCCATCCCGACACCACCCCCCTTAACCTTACCTGTGCCGTAGTCACGGTGAGCGATACTCGTACCCCAGAGACGGATAGTAGCGGCCAAATAATTCAAGAGTTACTAACTCGATCTGGTCATGATATCGGCCTATACTTAATTATCCCCGATCAACCCTTACAAATTCAAGCAATCTTACCAGAGATTAGTAATCAAAATCAGATAAAAGTCTTAATTCTCAATGGGGGTACGGGTATTGCTCCCAGAGACAACACCTATGATGCTTTAGTACCTTTATTAAGGATTACTTTGCCCGGTTTTGGCGAATTATTTCGTTATCTCAGCTATCAGGAAGTTGGCTCCCGTGCCATGGCATCAAGGGCAATAGCTGGGGTTTATCAAAACTTATTAGTCTTTTCTCTCCCTGGTTCCACTAATGCCGTTAAATTAGCCCTAGAAAAACTGATTCTTCCTGAAATTTTACATCTGGTTAAACAGATAAATGGATAATTTATTGGGATTTGATCTGGGCTGAAATTTCTTGAAAACATACATCCCAAAAATAGCCAGCTAGATTCACAGCACTTAACAGTTTAGGAATTCCTTCACTTAGACTAGCAAAACCTTGATTTTTAATCTGGAGAAAATCGATAGCGATCGCAAAAGTTAAAAGTGCTAAAGCGATGATTAAAATTTGGTAATAAGTTTGTCTTATTCGCCGCCAAAATGCTAAACCATAAATCAGAATTGCGAGGGCATAAACAGAGATAGTCAAGAATTTGGGAATATTAAAATAGAGGAGAATGATATGAATTCTGAAGATTTCATTGATGGCAAAAAGTCCCGTTATTATACCAGAAAAAAGTAAAAAATTGTCAGAATTATTGAAACTTGTCTTGCGGGACAACAAAGTATAACTAAAAAGGCAAACAATCGGGGGCAGACAACAAAGCAATTGAAAAGAATGGGTTAATAAACCAGCGAGCGGAGTTGGGGGAGTAGCGGGAGGATAAAATAAAAGACTAGAGTGTAATTTTTCCCGATCAACCCCAGCAATCAAAGCTAAAATCAAGAGGAGAACGACAAGATTTATTTTCAGAAAATGCTGTTCTCGTGAGGACATAAGTATAGTAGTTTATAATTGTGGCTATTAACCACGGTATAATTCACAGAGTGCCGCTTTCTACAGGCTCGATCTACATACCGAAGTGCCAAGCATTTCCCTAAATGTGTTAAGGACAATTTTCTCGGTTTTCTATGCTCGATCAAAAAGAACTTTTGTGTTTATTACAATTGGCTAGTCCCATTTTACCCGTCGGGGCCTATAGTTATTCCGAAGGGCTAGAAACCCTCGTCGAAAAGGGGATTATCTCCAATAGTGCCAGCTTAAATGATTGGTTAGAGCGATCGCTTTGTCAAGGCTCGATTCGCTTAGAAACGGCTGTTTTGTTAAGGGTATATCGTTGTTTTTGTCAAGAAGATTTTACAAAACTTAATTATTGGGATAATTGGTTATCGGCCACGCGGGAAACGGCCGAATTAAGACAACAAAGCTGGCAAATGGGGCGATCGCTGTTAAACTTATTGCGGGAGTTAGCACCGGCCAGAGATAATCTACCAGAACAGGCTAATTATGCCACCGCTTTTGCGATCGGGGCAAGTCATTGGCAAATTGGCGAAGAATTAGCGGTTTTAGGCTATTTACACAGTTGGGCAAGTAATTTAATCAATGCGGGATTGCGTTTAATTCCCCTAGGGCAAACCCTAGGACAATCCCTTCTGATCGGTTTACAGCCCAGTTTATTAACAGCAACAGCAGATATTATCAGTTTAGCCGATGAAAACCTGAGCAGTTGGAGTTGGGGGCTAAGTTTTGCCAGTATGAACCACGACACCCAGTATAGTCGTCTATTTCGCAGTTAGAAATTTAGATACTAGAACAGATGTATTGCCTAGCGAATTTTTCGCTATTTTCTGGGAGAATATCCAAGTCTCTAGGAGTCTCTCTCTTAGGTTCAAGCCTAGGGATAGCGTAAAAAACCGAATAAGGTATAGTAAGATTAAAAAAAATCTTAAGTCCTAGTTCTCGCTTTCTGAGTGACTAAGGGTTTTAAGGAAAGATGCGAACACTCTACCTAGCCACAGTGTACCAATGTTTAGTCAATCAGAAAAAATTCCCGTTTCGGTGTTGATTCCCGCCAAAAACGAGGAATCTAACCTTCCCGCCTGTTTAGAGAGTGTTGCTAGGGCTGATGAAGTGTTTGTCGTCGATTCCCAAAGTAGCGATCGCTCGATCGAAATATCTACAAACTATGGGGCTAATGTAGTCCAATTTTATTTTAATGGTCGTTGGCCGAAAAAGAAAAACTGGTCCCTCGATAATCTGCCTTTTCGCAATGAATGGGTATTAATCGTCGATTGTGATGAGAGAATCACCCCCGAACTATGGGACGAAATCGCCAGCGTGATCCAAGATCCCAACTATAACGGTTATTATCTCAATCGTCGCGTCTTCTTCCTCGGACAATGGATTCGTTATGGTGGCAAGTATCCCGACTGGAATCTGCGCTTATTTAAACATAAGTCGGGCAGATACGAGAATTTAAACACGGAAGATATCCCCAACACGGGAGATAACGAGGTTCACGAACACGTTATCCTCGATGGCAAGGTGGGATATCTGAAAAATGATATGCTGCACATCGATTTCCGCGATATCTATCATTGGTTAGAAAGACATAATCGTTATTCCAACTGGGAGGCGCGAGTTTATTACAATATTCTCACGGGTAATGACGAAAGCGGCACGATCGGAGCGAACCTGTTCGGTGATGCGGTGCAGAGAAAACGTTTTTTAAAGAAAATTTGGGTAAAATTGCCCTTTAAACCGCTGCTGCGCTTTATTCTCTTTTATTTTATCCGTCTCGGTTTCTTGGATGGCAAAGCTGGTTATATCTACGGTCGTCTTTTGAGTCAGTACGAATACCAAATAGGGGTTAAATTGTACGAATTACGGCAATTTGGCGGTAAATTAAACGTTAATGCCCATGCTAATCCCCCGGTTAAACCCTCGGAACCTCAACCCGCGAAAATGATTAAATAAGTCCTATGTCCCCAGAAATCCGCACCGATGAGGAAGCGTGGCTAGATCTGCGTACCTACGATCAATCTTGGTTTGATCGCGGTCGTTCTAATCCGATTATCCTACTTTGGTGGTTAGTACAGGGAATTCTTTTTCCCCTCAGTTTGCACCAAATGGATAGCTTTCGCTGCGCTATTTTGCGACTATTCGGGGCTAAAATCGGCCTTGGGGTGAAAATTCGCCCGACGGCAAGGGTTACTTATCCTTGGAAAGTTGCGATCGGCGATTATACTTGGATTGGCGATGATGTGGTGATTTATAGTTTAGATAACGTTACCATCGGCAGTCATTGTGTGATTTCTCAAAAATGCTATCTTTGCACTGGCAGTCACGCTCCCTGCGATCGCTCTTTCAGCTTAAAAACCACTCCCATCCTCATTGGTAATGGTACATGGATCGCGGCCGATTGTTTCCTGGCTCCGGGGGTAAAAATTGGCTCTAATGTTGTTATTGGGGCAAGAAGTAGCGTATTTGCCGATATTCCCGCTCAAAAGGTCGCTTGGGGCAGTCCCTGTCGTCCTCAATACGATAGAAAGATGAATTCTTATAGTAGTTAGGGTCTGCTGAAAAACTTTTTCAGCAGACCCTACTTAAAAACGGATTTGGTGTCAAAATGTGTTGTTTTCCTGATTATCTGAAGATTGAACGCGAAAGGGAGGCGCAGCATAATCGGAAGGTAAATAATTTTCGGGAATGGTTGTTGTATTTCCATCTCGTAGGGAGGTGTAACTGGGAGAGAGAATCTCAATCCCAGCTTCATTACACTTGTCTTGAATATTTTGATGGAGTTCTGAATAAATTATTACCATCAAATTGGGTTGGTTAGTGTAAGCATTTAATTGATAACTGATGTAAAAATTATCTAGGCTAGTTTGCAGGACAAAAGGTGCGGGTTCTTTGAGAATATGGTCAGTTTCTAGAGCAGCTTCAATTAAGGTTTTGTGGGCTTTTCGCCAAGGCAGATCGTACCCTAGGGTAATCGTTGTCTGAATAATTAGATTTCTGTTTAATTCCCGCGAGGAAATACTAAAGTTAATCACATTACTACTTAATAAAGATGAGTTAGGAATAGTAATGATTTTATTAGTGGGAGTGCAAATGCGAATGACTAGGAAGTTTTTTTCAATTAGATCGCCAATTACATCTCCTACTTGAATGTGATCTCCGATGCGAAAGGCACGGGTATAGATAAGAATAATTCCCCCAATAACATTGGCGATCGCCGAAGTAGAACCAAGGGATAAAAGAAGACCAAGAAAAACAGAAACACCGCGGAAAGCCGGGGAATCAAAACCGGGCAAATAGGGAAAAGCAACTATTGCTGCTAAGGCAATAATTATGACTAATAGGAGATTGTAAGTAGGTTTAGCCCAATCAGTATAAAAACCAGGAATAACCAGATTTCCTCTTTCTATTGCCGTAAAAAAGGGCTTGATTAGCCGGATTAAGTAGTAGGTTACAAAAATGATTATGGCAATAATAAAGGCATTGGGAAGATATTTGCCAATGGAGGATAAAACCAGTTCTAATGATCGAGAAAAATAACCTAAAATACTCTCGCCAAAAACTCTTGTCCAGGGAAATAAACGAAGTACAAATGTAGCATAATTGAATGTTAATAAAAACAGAATAAATAAGCGAATTATCCGAAGAACTCGCAGCCAAAAGAAGCTAATTTTAGAGGAAGATACAATCTCAATATTCCCGATTTGAATGCCTGGTGTCAAGGATTCAATCAAACGTCTAATGAAGGGAAATAGCTTCCCTGAAATTTTGATAACTGCAAAGCTAATAATCAAGAAAGAAAAGGTAGCTATAACCGTATAAATGATGTTCTTAAGTAGTTGTTCTGGTTTTCGATCTTGGCGATATTGAGCGATAGCGACCTGAATTTTTTGTAAAGCTTGTTGAGCTAAAACCTCCGGCGTTGAACGATAGGCTTTTGCATCTCGCTCCGTCACCGTTAGAATCACTTCTTGATCTATACTTAAATAAAGTGAGTTATCATCAGGAATCTGCTCAATTGTCAGGTTCTCAATAGGAATAGAATCATTTTGAGCAATTCTTTCAATTCTCCGGGTAATAGTGTTAGCTCTCTCCTCCGCCGAAAATGAAGAAACTCCCCGCCGGATAAAAAAGAGAGTTTTTCCATCTAACATAACTGGAAAGCCGTCAATTTTATTTTCCGGTTGTGTCGGATTTTGAGCTATTCCCAAAAGAGGGGAGGTTAGAGTCAGTAGTAAAACTACAAAAAATATTACCAAGGTATGCCCAATTTTTTTCATCCATCCTCTAGCTTTAGATGGTGTAGTTAGCATTAAATATCTTTGATTAATATCGACAACTGGTACAAATTGCATAGGATTAAGTCAGATTTTTTTGTGTGTAGTCGGGTAAGCTTCAGGCATTACTGTCCTCGATGAGGTGCAGAGAGCCTAGGTTGAGACAGGAGTGGAAAAATTGGCAACACCAGAACTTTGTAATGGTTGCCAATATTTAGGGAATTTAAGCGAGTTTTTCCTCAACATCTGTTAGTGATGGAAATGGGAACCAGATAATTTTGACTGATAATTAGACTGAGATTTAAAGAAGGCGATTGCTGAGTGAATATCCCGCAACAACAGAGCCGCCATATCGCGACTAAATCCCTCCTTGATCACCACGCGCTGCACGGTTAAATCTTGGCGATTTTTGGGCATTGTATAGGCAGGAACTAACCAACCCCGCTCGCGCAATTTATCAGCTAAATCGAATAAACTATAATTAGATTGATCGCTAATTGTCTCCTTTAATTTCCAAGCAAAAACCGGAATAGTGCTGCCATCGGTAATCAATTCAAACGGTCCCATCTTAGCGATTTCCCCCGATAAATACAGAGCCGTATCTCGACAGGCTTGATGAATTTGTCGATAACCCTCTTTACCCAAGCGTAAAAAATTATAATATTGAGCAACTACTTGATTGCCAGGGCGAGAAAAATTCAGAGCAAAATTAGGCAGATCACCGCCTAAATAATTACAATGAAAGATTAATTCTTCTGGTAATTCTTGCCGATCTCGCCAGATAATCCAACCGACGCCGGGATAGACTAAACCGTATTTATGCCCGGAAGCATTAATCGATTTAACCCATTTGAGGCGAAAATCCCAGACTAAATCGGGATCGAGAAAAGGGGCAATAAAACCACCACTAGCACCATCGACGTGCAGGGGAACTTGCCAGCCGGTTTCTCTGTTCAATTTTTCCAGGGCATCATTAATTTCTTGGACGGGTTCGTAACTACCATCAAAGGTACTACCCATAATTGCAATTACCCCGATCGTATTCTCATCAATTAGTTTAATTGCCTCGGTCGCATTGAGATGAAAACGATTCCCTTCCATCGGCACAAAACGCGGTTCTACCTCCCAATAACGACAGAATTTTTCCCAACAAACCTGCACATTAATGCCCATGACTAAATTAGGTTTGTCGGTGGGTTTACCCTCTTTTTGTCGGCGTTTGCGCCATTGCCATTTTAAAGCCATGCCTCCCAACATCGCCGCTTCACTGGAACCAATGGTAGAACAACCGGTTGCCGCTTCGCTTTCGGGAGCATTCCAGAGTCTAGCGATCATATTCACACAACGCAGTTCAATTTCGGCAGTTTGTGGGTATTCATCCTTGTCGATCATGTTTTTATCGAAGGTTTCCGCCATTAATTGTTTGGCTTCCGGTTCCATCCAAGTGGTGACAAAAGTAGCCAGATTCAGGCGAGAATTACCATCAAGGGCGAGTTCATCGCGGATTAAATTGTAGGCCACCGCCGGGGGCATTTCTCCCTCGGGAATCTCGTATTTAGGTACAGCGGAAGTCAGGGCGCGGGAAGCATAGGTGGGGGTAATTAGTGCATCTTCCGGACTAAGGCGATCGAGATTAATTTTCTGATGAACCATAACTTCCTTAATAAAATATCTTTTTTGCTGAGAGTAAATTACCAATCATTCCAAAAATAATAGCAATAATCGAGACGGATAAAAAATAGGAAAGCATTCCTTGGGTTGCTACCAGTCGCCGCCTCGCCGTACTATTAATACTTGTATCGGAGGTTTGATAATACCCAGAAAACCGCAAGCAAAATGGATGATCGCCTGTGCGGATGCGATCAGATAAATTAATAGTCCGAAACTGCCGGTCGTAAAAATAGGGATTCCAGAAATGCCACCCGATGATTGGGAGATTTTAATAGTTCTAACTGCCAAGGAGCAACGCATGAAATTCTGTAAACTAGTAAAGCAATTGCCCCTATCAAAGCGAAAAGAAAAGCTAAAACCAGTCGCAGGGTAATTGCTACTGGCATAATTAAGACAATTAGAGCAACAATTATTTGACAGAGCCCGCGAATTTGATTATGGCTTGGTTTTATAGAGGTTTTTTGACCATAGATCAAAGCAGAATTGTCCCTCACTATTCTCACACAAAAATCTGGTGGAAAAATTAAGCGATCGCCGACTGTAATTCCGGGCGACTGTACCAACTCCAGGGACCATCTAAAACTGGTTTAATATTCAGTTCCTTGCGCCATTGATCTAAGGGTTTTTCCCAGCCTTCCTCCCACTTGATCGGGAATAGGGGTTTAGCGTTACGGCCGATGGTAATTCCCTGGGAAATTAGCTCGAATTTGTAACCGAGAGTTTTATTTAAATCGGCATCACTTTCCACCTCATTTAACAGAGTATCACTGGTAAAAAAAGTCATCAGTAAAGAGAGTATATCGATGAGGAGAAAAGTAGGATAACGAGTTTGAGCGACCGTCACAGAAATTACTCCCAATTCTCCAAGAGTATCTAAACTAAATCCGGTGAGAATGTGATGGATATCGTGGGTTTTATCAACGCGAAAACCAATATAGTCGGCATCGGAATCAAATTGCTTGCGTTGGGGATAAAATTGCGGATCATAGCCCAAAGTGTGCATAATTGTGCCGTAAGTCCAACCCAGAGAACCCTTCGGCATTTTTAACATTGCTTCAATATCGTAGGGGTTGCCAATGTATCTTTCTTGCACTAATTGCGCGGAAGCTGGTTCTTGCAGAACTGCTTTTACACATAACTCCATCGGGCGACTATTAACCAATCGGCGCTCGATTTCCCAGACATTAGCCGTATCTTTGCCTCCCCCAGCCGCCAGATCAACAAATTCCAGAAATCGCTGCAAATTTTCGGGTGTGGCTAATTGATTGATGTATCTGTAACTCATGGGATTTTCCTAATCGCTAGATAAATTTACAGGAATAATAGAACAAGCGTATTAATAACGTAGGGGTCCACCGTAACCACCGTATAAACCGACTCCGCGGGTACCGGCCCCCACCCCGTAAAAGCCAGGACCGACACCACCACCAACACCAATCCAATCGATAAATAGGGAAGTTGTCCCGCCGGCCTTGGGTAGAGTCCCTTCGATTAGCTTGTAGCTATAAATCAAGTCCTTGCCATCGATGACGGGATTGCTAATCTCGACGACAACTATAGTATTGTCTTGACGACCAGGTTCGTAGACTGAGAGGGTCGCATTGGGGGGATCGTTAGCAAAATTATCTTTTCCCGCCCGGGCTGTCCACTCATCCAGATAGGCGGCCATGGTCAGATTACCAGCAATCCGGTTCGGGCGATCGGAAAAGTATAATGTCTGTTTGTTGACATTTACCAAGCGAATTGTTTTTGTGACGGGATCTACCTGAATATCTTCTGCCGTTTGCACGAACATTAACTGCACTTTTTCTTGAGCAGGAGTAGTCTGGGCTACAGAAATATTGGGCATCCCCCAGCTAGTGATTGCCATGGCCGCTACTCCCAGAAAAAGTGTATAACGAAAACGCTTCAGGGATTTGGTCAATTGCTCAGAATTTCTCATGATTGCTCTCCTTAATACCCAGTTTAAATATACAACAGCTTATTTGATATTTTCAGTAATTTTCTTAGCTAACTATTTAGACTAATTAGCAATTTGCTATGATGGCAGTTTAGGAACGATCTGATCGACAAAAATATTAATCAAACCTGTCACCATAAATTGTACTCCGATCGCCGCTACAAATAGCCCCATAACTCGCTGAGTAATACTCAAGCCAATATCTCCCAAAAGTCTTTGTAACCATTTGCCAGCAGCGAGGATGAGAAAGACCAAAAAACTGACTAAAATTGTCATCAAAATCAGTTCAATGCCCATACCGTCACCCAGCTTTGATTCGGCTTCACTGGCATAAAGGATAACGTTAGCAATAACCCCAGGTCCTACCAATAAAGGCATAGCCATAGGAATAACAATTTGCCGATAAACTGACTTAGCTTCGCTGAGATAATCCCCTCCTCGCTCATTAATTAAAAGCTCTTTTGTCCCTCCCCCAGAACCGTTAACAATGTTGATACCGATCATCAACAAAAGCACTCCACCAGCAAGGCGAAAAGAGTCTAAGGTGACACCAAAGAATTTTAGCATTGACGTTCCGATAAACATAAAAATTAACAACAAACACAAGACAGTTAACGAGACAAATAGAGCCACGAGTCGCTGTACTTCTTGACGTTCGCGAGCGGTGTAACTAATAAATATCGGCAGCATCCCCAGAGGATTTAAGAGGGCGAATAGAGTGATGGCAAAGTTTCTAAAAAAAGACCATTCCATAGAACAAAGTTGCTAATTTAAACTCAATTTTTTTGCTTTTAACCGAGGGAAAGTCTAGATAAAACTACCAGCGCGGTTAGTTTTTGCTATAGAAAATTAAACATTGGCTCGCCAGCGATCGCGATTCCTCCCCTAAGACCGAATAAGCGAAACCGTCGATCGCAAGTCCCCTTTTCTACTGCCGGGCCATGATAATTTTCAGACGTTCCTCCTGGTCGATCAGGTGGTCATGATCGTCCGTACCCAGATCCAGTTGAACCCAACCGATCTTGCCAGTGAAACGACTGGTTTTCGAGGTATATTCCGCCGCTACGGGGGTACCGGATTCGTAGCCGATATCCGTGGTCTCGTCCGCAGAGAAAATAAAAGCCTGAGTTCGTTCTACCCGACCCGTACCCACCGGTTGACCGTCGTAGTAGAGGGTGACATTTCCCCCCCGTCCTAAACCACCGCCATCGTAGGCAAACTCCATCCGTACCTGATGCTTACCGGCCGGGATCGTCTCCGTCGCCTCGGTGACAAAACTTTGAATCCCCAGCACGTTATAGACGAACTTGGCTTTTCCGTCGTGGGTATAGACACTCCAACCACCGAAGCGGCCGCCTTGGGCGATAATCACCCCGTCCGCGCCTTCCGGGGGAATGTTCAGTTCCGCCGTCACCGAGAAGGATTTATTTTTGATGTTGATAACGCTATTTTCAGACAAACGCCCCATCCCGGCAAAGAATAATTGCGAGTTTCCCCGCACGAGGGTAGGCCGGCCAGCGGTGGCGGGATCGACCCGTTCCACTTGGCGATCGTCTAGGGGCAGTACATTATACTTAACCGCCTCGATCAGAAATTGTCGCTGTAGTTCGTGCAGTTTCTCTGGCATTTCCCGGGAGAGATCCCGAGCTTGCGTCCAATCCTTACTGCCGTCGTATAGTTCCCAGATATCATCGTCGAAAGGAACCATCGTCTGTCCAGTCATAATCCACGGGGTGCGGTGCTTGGTAATCGCACTCCAACCCTTGTAATAGATGCCCCGATTGCCAAACATCTCGAAATACTGCACATCGTGACGTTCGGGGGCGGCCGCGTCGTTAAAGGTATAAACCATACTCGTACCCTCGTAGGGACTTTGTAGGACACCGTTAACCATAGTCGGTTCGGGAATTCCCGCTACTGCCAACACCGTCGGGGCCACATCGATCAGATGACAGAACTGATGGCGAATCCCACCTTTTTCCGTGATGATTTTGGGATAACGAACAATCGTACCGTTGCGGGTCCCGCCCCAGTGAGAAGCGACCTGCTTCGTCCATTTGTAGGGGCTACTCATCGCCCAAGCCCAACCGACCGCGTAGTGATTATAGGAATCGGGCGCGCCGAAGTCATCCAGTTTCGAGAGGAGAAATTCCGGGGTTTCTAGACCCGCTAATCCGTTAAAGTTGGCCATCTCGTTAAACGCGCCCTGAAGCGTTCCCTCGGCGGATGCGCCGTTATCGCCGATGATGACGTAAACGAGCGTATCGTCGAGGATTTCTAGATTTTCTAAGGCTTGAATCACCCGTCCCACCTGATCATCGGTATGTTCCATAAAGGCGGCGTACACCTCCATCTGGCGCTCTAATACCGGCTTCAGGCGCTCGTCCATGTCATCCCAGGCGGGAATTTCGGCGTGACGGGGGGTGAGTTCGGCATTTTGGGGAATTACGTCCAGTTCTTTCTGTCGGGCAAAGGTAATCTCGCGCTGGTGATCCCAACCGTGAGCGAATTGGCCCCGATACTTGTCGATCCATTCCTTGGGGACGTGGTGGGGGGCATGGGTCGCTCCGGGGGCGAAGTACATAAAGAAAGGCTTATCGGGGGCGAGGGCTTTTTGTTGACTGACCCAAGCGATCGCTCGATCGGCCAGATCTTCGGTCAGGTGATACCCTTTCTCCGGGGTTTTCGGCGGTTCGATCGGGGTTGTTCCCTCGTACAGTGCCGGCTCCCACTGGTTATTCTCGCCACCGATAAAGCCGTAGAAATACTCGAATCCACCCCCGCCGGAGGGCCAAGCGTCAAAGGGGCCGATCGGGCTGGTTTGCCAAACCGGTACCTCGTGACACTTACCGAACTGCGCCGTGGAATAGCCGTTCAGCTTCAGGGTCAAGGCGAGGGGGGCTTTGGTGTTGGGACGAACGGAACTCTGCCCGGGGGCGGAGGTGGCGGTTTCGGTGATGTTGCCCATGCCGACCGAGTGATGATTCCTTCCGGAGAGCAAAGCCGCGCGGCTGGGAGAGCAGAGGGCAGTGGTATGAAAACGGGTATATTTTAGCCCCTGTGCCGCTAATCGCTCGAAAGTGGGGGTATTGCACGGCCCACCGAAGGCGCTGGAGGCTCCGAAGCCCACGTCATCGAGCAGCACGATCAGCACGTTGGGCGCGCCGTCCGGCGGTCGGATATCTCGAATCGGGGGATAGTCAGTGTCCGGATTCTTCGCGTCGTAGGTGATTAGACCGAAGGTGGTCAAGTCGGGAATCGGTAGAATTTGGCGTTGGATCGGCTTATCTTGGGACATAGTTCATTTCCTCTGTTGACATACTCCCACCGTCAAGCTACGCTGTGACGGGAGATTCTTTCTACATTGCTGTTATAAATTCCTTGTTCAACGAGACAGCTTAGATTCTCAATGTCTCCACTGAAAACCTTTCTTGTCGGACTCTCCCCCCCCTTGCCCTTAGGTCTGTTTCATTCTCCCATCAGAATATCAAAAGTAAAAGCGATCACTGTCTTTGTAAAATGAGAAGTGACCGGCAATTCTTAAAATATATGTTGAGCTTAATAGAAAAACTGAAACAAGTCAAGGACTTTCGGAAAGATAAAGGAAAAAGACACCCTTTATGGATAGTATTATTAGTAATAATACTGGGAACAATGCTAGGATACTCAGGTTATAGAGA
>NZ_JADBTZ010000065.1:0-4931 GCF_020245885.1 Microcystis sp. M165S2
AAATGTCTTAACCCTTGTGGTAAAGGTACACAACTAACTTCGTTTAAAAAGTCTAATTCTTCTTGCTTTTTCCAATCGGTCAACATTGAAGACGTTTCAGTATATCCTATTCTTTCTTGTCTTTCGTACCAAGCTTGTGTTCGTTCGTGGAGAGCTTTATTGTAAACTAATCTTACACAGCCCAAAGTGCGCCGCAATAGCGACTCTTGTTCGGGTGTGGGGTAAAATCGAAACGAATAGGCTTTTTCCATGGGGAGCATTTTAGCATATATTTCGTAAATGCGCTAGTATTTAACGGTAAAGCCGTCGTAGAACGACGGGGTTTCAGACCCAAAATTTTCGATGATCTGGTTATTATCACCCAACCCAGCCTTCAGCCGGTGAAAATTCGGGCTAATTGGGAATTTTTCGGCAAAAAAGTTATCTAGACCTGCTAACAGGCAATTTATCCCTCGAATGAGCTACAATTATCGGTCAAACGTGGTTAATAGCGAGCAGATGCGTCGCATTGAAGGGTCGATTTTTGCCTCCGGTATGCCTGTGGCCGCTTTGATGGAAAAGGCAGCCCTGTTAACGGCACAACAGCTTAAAAAGTTCTATTCTTTGGCTAATTTCCCCAAAATCGGCGTTATCGTTGGCCCTGGTCACAATGGCGGCGACGCTCTCGTGATTGCTAGAGAATTACATCTTGCTGGTTATCAAGTATCTCTTTTTTGTCCGATCGCCAAACTCAAGGATTTAACAGCACAACAGGCTAATTATGTCAAGCATTTAGGCTTAATTTTTCAGAAAACTTTAGAATCTTTGGAGGATTGTCAGTTAATTATCGACGGTCTCTTCGGTTTTGGTTTAGAAAGGACTTTATCGGGAGATATTGCCGAATTAGTCGATAAAATTAATAGTTGGCAAAAACCGATAATTAGTATCGATATTGCTTCAGGAATTCACACCGACACTGGAGAGGTTTTAGGCACGGCAATTAAAGCCACTCATACCTTTTGTTTAGGACTCTGGAAGCGCGCTTTTTTACAAGATTTGGCCTTACCCTATCTAGGTAAAGTGGAGTTAATTGACATAGGAATTAGTCCCCTTGACCTAGAAACAATTCTACAAGATTCACCGCCAATTCTGAGGGTTAATCCCGATCTAATTCGCCCTTATTTACCTTTACCCCGTCCTCTACTTACCCATAAATATCAGCAGGGACATTTATTAATTATCTGTGGTTCTCGTCGTTATGCAGGGGGGGCAATTCTTGCCGGATTAGGAGCGCGAGGTAGTGGTGTGGGAATGCTTTCTATTGCCGTTCCTGCTGCCCTCAAATCTTTATTAATTAGTCATTTACCAGAAGCATTAATTATCGATTGTCCTGAAACTGCCACGGGAGCTATTGCCGAACTTCCCCTAGAATTAAATAATTATCATGTCCTCGCCTGTGGTCCTGGATTAACCACAGAAAATCCTGCTATTATCGAACAGGTTTTAGATAGTGATAAACCGATTATACTCGATGCCGATGCTTTAAATATTTTGGCTCAATTGGGTATAGACAAATTATTATCTCGTCAGAATAAAACAATTTTAACGCCTCATTGGGGAGAATTTAAACGCTTATTTCCTAACTTATCAGGTTCTCAAGACAGGATTCATATCACTCAAGAAGCATCTCAACAAAGTGGTGCAATTGTGTTATTAAAAGGAGCCAGAACTACGATCGCCTCTCCGGAAGGTAAAATGTATATAATCCCCGAAAGTACCTCCGCTTTAGCGCGAGGTGGTAGTGGTGATGTCTTAACGGGATTAATCGGCGGATTCTTAACCCAAATGCCAGATAAACCCTCGGAAGCAACCGCATTAGCGGCTTTTTTACACGCTCAAGCCGGCATTTTAGCGGTCAAAGAAAGGACAGAATTAGGAGTAGATGGAGTGACTTTAGCTAATTATTTATTTGCTGCCCTTAAAGGTTTAAATTAAACTCTGGAGGGAAACAGACGCAACCCGAAAACATTGATAATTGTTACTGTATCTAACATTAAAATATCTTTCATAATACCTATCTAATAAACGCAGAAATAAGAGGAGGAAACGATAAAAATACTATTAAAATAGCATAAATGTACTGGATTTAAACTGAGTATGGGTATTTTAGTACAAATGCTCGGACTGCCTCAACCTAGCTCCGGCGCTCCCTTCTCCGCTGCAGTCTTAAGGATTAATTTAGATAGTCGGCATTTGAGATAAAACATAAGGAATGTTAACCAAAACCACTTAACGTTAAGGAATTTTGATAAGTTGGAGATTGAACAAAGATAGAAAGTCTCTAGCGCTGACAACTATGGCTGTAATTGTCCAAAAATACGGTGGTACATCGGTAGGTTCCGTGGAACGCATTCAATCGGTAGCTCAACGGGTCAAAAATACGGTAATAGCAGGAAATACCGTGGTGGTGGTCGTTTCTGCCATGGGTAAAACCACCGATGGATTGGTCAATTTAGCCAAACAGATCGCCGCCGAACCCTCGCGCCGGGAGATGGATATGTTATTATCCACGGGGGAACAGGTGACGATCGCCTTGATGAGTATGGCCCTAGAGGAAATCGGACAACCGGCCATCTCCCTAACCGGCGCTCAGGTGGGAATTGTCACGGAATCCGAACATAGTCGCGCCCGTATTTTAGAAATTAAAACCGATCGCCTCTCCCGTCATCTATCGGAGGGTAAAGTAGTTGTTGTCGCTGGTTTTCAAGGTGTCAGCGATAGTGATCAACTAGAGATTACCACCCTAGGCCGCGGTGGTTCCGATACCTCGGCCGTGGCCCTAGCAGCCGCCTTAAAAGCCGATTTTTGCGAAATTTACACCGATGTACCCGGTATTCTCACCACTGACCCCCGTTTAGTCCCCGAAGCGCGTCTTTTAGACCAAATTACCTGCGATGAGATGCTCGAATTAGCCAGTTTAGGGGCGAAAGTTCTCCACCCGCGAGCGGTGGAAATCGCTAAAAATTTCGGGGTTCCCTTGGTTGTTCGTTCCAGTTGGACTGAGGATCCGGGTACTTGGGTGACATCCCCGGCACCGAAACCGCGCACCCTGCAAGGATTGGAATTGACAAAAGCCGTGGATGCGGTGGAATTTGAGGGCAATCAGGCGAAAATCGCCCTTTTACGGGTTCCTGATCGTCCCGGTATCGCTGCCCGTTTATTCGGGGAAATCGCTCATCAACAGGTGGACGTGGATTTAATTATTCAATCGATTCACGAGGGGGACAGCAACGATATTGCCTTTACGGTGATGGGAAATGCCTTGAAAAAAGCCGAATCCGTGGCCGAAGCGATCGCACCGGTTTTACGTTCCCATCCCACTAATACAGAGGAAGCGGAAGTGATCATCGAATCCGGGGCCGCTAAAATCGCCATTACCGGCGCTGGAATGATTGGCCGGCCGGGAATTGCTGCCCAAATATTTAGCACTTTGGCCGCAGCGGCAATTAATATCGAAATGATCTCCACTTCTGAAGTAAAAGTCAGTTGTGTCATCGATGAAGCGGACGGAGAAAAAGCGATTAAAGTCCTTTGTGATGCTTTTCAACTGGAGTATTCTGCTAAAGTTGCTCATCGCGAAATCCCTCACAATTTAGTCCCGGTACGGGGAGTGGCCCTAGATAATAATCAGGCACAAATGGCCATTCGTCGCGTCCCCGATCGCCCCGGGATGGCAGCGAGAATTTTCTCGGTTTTAGCGGCAAAAAATGTCAGTGTCGATATGATTATTCAATCCCAACGCTGCCGCATTGTCGATGGTATTCCCCGACGGGATATCGCTTTTACTTTGCCCCAAGCTGATGCTAATTTAGCCCAAAAAATCCTCTTAGAACTATCGGAAAGTTTGGGTTTACAGGAAGTGGTGGTTAATAATGATGTGGCCAAAGTTAGTATTGTTGGTTCGGGAATGGAAGGACAACCGGGGGTAGCAGCACGCTTTTTTGAAGCTTTAGCAAAGGAGAAAATTAATATTTTAATGATTGCTACTTCTGATATAAAAATCAGTTGTGTGGTGAATCAAGAAGATGGAGTCAGAGCCTTACAAGTGGTTCACGCCGCTTTTGGATTGGCCGGACAGGGTAAAATTGAAGTACCCGCCTAATTGAAATTAAAAGTTCTATGATAGAACGTAGGTTGGGTTGAAGCATGAAACCCAACGCTCGCATAGTTTACGCTACCGCTAACCCATCCTACAAATAATTGTGCCTATCTACTTAAATGAAATTAAAAGTTCTATGATAGGGGTAAGAGTTGTCAAATTGCTGGCAACTTAACCCCCAAAAATCCGATCAATAAGTTAACCCTCATCACCCCGATTTTATCTATGGAACCGATAACAGTGGCGACAATTGTTGCTTTGGTATTTCAGACTACTGTAGAAAAATTTACCGAAGCTGCTCTAGAAAAAATTAATACTTTGCGGCAAATTATCTGGAATAAACTTAAAGCTAATCCTAATGCTGAAAAAGCTTTACAAGCTGCTGAAAAAGGGTCAAAAACTGATCTAGAAAAAGTAGCAGATTATTTAAAGGTTGCCATGAATGATGAAGCAGATTTTGCCGAAAAAGTCAAGGGTTTAGCAACAGAAATTCAATCCTTGAAAATTCAGGATAATAGTAGTATGAACCAGACTAATTATGGGGGGACAAATTTCCAGAATAAGGTTGAGGGGGGTGAAGTTTATCAAGCAGCAACTATAAACATCAATAAAACCTGACTGGAGCCGCCTGTTAAGGAACAGGTTAAACAACATCCTCACAATTTATCTAATAGTAATATCCCTAAATTTGTTGGTAGGGATAAGGAATTAATTGACTTAAAAAATAAATTACAAGAATCCCAAAAGCTTGCTATATCTACCTTAACGGGAATGGGAGGCATAGGTAAAACTG
>NZ_JADBTZ010000066.1:0-3644 GCF_020245885.1 Microcystis sp. M165S2
ATCGTTAGATTGGATTAACGCTTTTGCTGTCTTAACAACAAAATCTTTACGTTGTCTAGAGACTTTTAAATGAAGGCGGGCTACTTTTGACTTCTGCTTTTGACGCTTGTTGCTTCCTTTTTTCTTCTTAGATAGCTGACGCTGCGCTTTCTTTAAACGCTTCTCAGCTTTACGAAGAAATCGAGGGTTGTTTACTTTTTCTCCATTGGAGTCAGTCAAGAAATGGTTTAAGCCAACATCAATTCCTATTTCCTTTCCTGTAGAATCAAGGGGTTCTACTCGTTCAAGGTCTAGAACAAATTGGCAATAGAATCCGTCAGCCCTTTTGATAAGCCTAATTCTTTTGATTAATGACTTATCTAAAATTTGACGATTATCAGAGCCAACTAACTTTAACTTACCAATTCCAGTTTTATCTGTGATCTGGATAGATTTTTTATCTTCTGATAATTTCCAACCACAAGTTTTATATTCCACAGACCTTGAGAACTTCTTAAATTTAGGGTAGCCTTTTTGAGCTAACCCTTCTTGCTCCGTCCGCTCGCCGAAGTCGATTCGGCGCGGGCGGTGCGCTTTTTTACAGTTGTCATAGAAACGGGAGATGGCAACCCAAGCTCTTTCGGCACTAGCTTGACGAGCCATAGAGTTAAGATTACTTACAAACGGAGTATCTGTATCATTACTCAACGTTGTTACAAATCGGCAAAGAGAAGCATAATTTATCTTATCTTCTCTGTTGGAATCCATCCAGAGTCTAAGGCACTTATTCCGAATGAACTGTCCTATTCTAATAGCTTCTAAGATAGCTATTTGTTGTTGTTGTGTAGCTTTAACCTTAAACTCTATGACTCGCATTGACCCGACCTCTCAATTTGAGATGTTATCACTATATCATCTCACCGTACAAGTTGTCAATAGGTATAGAAGCCAATTACTTTAAAACCCGCAGGGCTACGTTTAATCTTACTGTTCATATAGTGTTGGTGACTAAATATCGGAGAAAAGTATTCAAGAAAGAACATTTAGAGTTCTTAAATGAGGCTTTTAAGTCTATTGCTGATAAATGGGATGCCAGGATCGTAGAGTTTAGCGGTGAGTCGGACCATGTTCACATTCTTTTAACTTATCCCCCCCCATAAATTACTAAGCGGGTTAATTGCTAATTTGAAATCTACTTCAAGCCAGCTTTTGTGGGATAACTACAGTGACCATTTAAAGAAGATTTACTGGAAAGACAAGAGAGTATTATGGACAGGAGCTTACTTTGTGGCTAGTTGTGGTGGCGTTACGATAGATCAACTTAAAAAATATGTGGAGAGCCAAGACTCCCCAGAATATTAATTGTGCTTCGCTGTTTCTATATTGGTTGGCTTTTCATCTACGAGGTGAAACCGAGGGTTCCTTCAAGCCAACATTTAAGGTAAAAAGCATCTACCAAATTGCACCATGAAGTTTTTAGTCGATGCCCAATTGCCAGTTCGTTTAGCCCGTTTTTTACAAGCTGCTGGTCACGATACAATTCATACTAAAGATTTACCCCAACAGAATGCCACGACAGATGCAGAAATCAACGCTCTTTCAATTCAACAAAATCGTATTGTTATTACCAAAGACACAGATTTTCTTGATTCATTTTTAATTAGTCAAGAACCTTATAAGCTTCTGCTAGTGACTACAGGTAACATTACGAATGTCGAATTAGAAGTATTATTTCAGAATACTCTACCCCAAATAAAAGCACTTTTTACTCAACATTCGTTAATAGAAATTAGTCGCAACTCAATCATCGTTCATCATTAGTAGTAGGACAAGCTGAAATTAGCTTTAAGTGCTTAACGAAAGGAATAAAATATTTATCTGAAAAAAGCATCGGAAGATTATTTTCAATACAAAAGGAGGCAATAATAACATCAGCAGTTTTCCTAATAGTTATCGCCTTCTTGCGTAAATGGCGATAATTGTCCGCGCTTTTCAATGCCATTCTCAAACCTAGTAAATCATAAATAGTTAATGAAGTTAGTAAGCGATAGGCTATTTGATAATCCTTATCACTCCTAAAACCTTGGAGAACTTCGGTGAGAATAATATCACCAATAGCTATCGGTTCAACTCCCAGCAATAAATCAAGTTCTGTTGTTTCCGTAGTATTATAACCATTGAAATAATCAATCCAAACACTAGAATCCACAAGAATCATTGATTCTGCCTCATTTCCTCAAGGTTTCCTTCCCATTTAAGCTTACCTTTAAAGGCTTTAATTTTCTCCTGTTGTTTGAGTCGAATCAAAGTCTTAAGACCCAATTCAACAGCTTCTTGTTTAGTCTTTAAACCAGTAGCTTTAAGTGCATCAGCCATGAGTTGGTCATCAATGATAATGTTAGTTCTCATCCTATCCCTAGTTGTGTATAGTAGATTGTTAATATACACATTATATAGTATTTTACTGCTTTTAATTTCCGTCTTATTACTCCCTAATCTCAAATACCAATAATTGACCACAAGACAAAAACTCTGTGTCTGGAGTGGTTTGTATTATTTCTCCCAATAAAGATAAATAAAAATTATTATAAATTTATAAATAATTGGGAAATTTAAATATAAAAAGCCAATGCAACAAAACTTTACAAAACTAGATTTTGTGCGAATTTGCCCAAATTTAGCTGAAAAGCAGGATTCGTTACATTTCGTAATGTGATAAGATCGTGGTATGCTGTGGGCTTAGTATGACCATGTAACTTTGTAATCGCCGAAAACCCGCGCCAATCAAGGCACTTAATCCCTTATCACCTCCTAAAAGAGACATTAAGGGTTAAATTTTGCCAAGAAATTGCTTGAAGTTTTGTAAAGCAACTTGACCTAAAGACAGAAGTGTGTATGATCGTTCATCAATAATTTTACCCGGAGTGCTATGTATGGTTTCATCAGTTCATCGTATGGCTTCTGGCTGGGATTTAGCAGTTAATAACCGCAATGGTCAACTCGCTCTTGTGGTTGAGGTCAAGTGCAAAACCAACGTATCCCAAGAATGGGCGGCAAAACTCCGACGCAATATTCTGGCACACGGTACTTTTGCCAAGGCTCCCTATTTTTTGCTGGTCTTTCCTGACAGATTGTACTTATGGAGTAATGTTGGGGCTTTTCAGGAGCAGAGTGAACCTAGTTATATGATTGATGCCAGTCCCATTCTTCAGCCTTATTTTCAACGAGCAGGGGTAACGAATGACCAAATTAGTAGGCAAAGTCTTGAACTAATTGTTGCTTCCTGGTTGGGAGAGATTATTTATTCTGAAAAGCCGCCTGAAGCTCTCGATGATTCTCAGCGTTGGTTGATTGATTCAGGGTTGTATGCTGCTTTAGCTGGAGGAAAATTTCAGCATGAGGCGGCGGCGTGAATATCTATGTTGAAACAAATTTTGTTTTAGAGCTAACCTTCGAGCAAGAGCAGTGTCTAAGCTGTGAGCAGATTCTGCAACTTTGTGAAACAGGACAAGCCAAACTAATTAGGGTTTGCTGAAAGAAGCTACAACCTTTATTGGAAAAGGCTTTTAGCTAGATTGAGAGTCGCTTAGGTGCCCCTGAATCTGCTAAAATTACTCAAAACCCTTGCATCTTCTCTCCTTAGTACCAATGTATCGCAAGATTGA
>NZ_JADBTZ010000067.1:0-16792 GCF_020245885.1 Microcystis sp. M165S2
CTGAAAGGTCGCGAAAGTCTGTGGACTTTGTGTAAGACAGTACATGGTTTTTTAACCGTGGTATGCAACGGTGGTTGAAGCAGAAACTTAAATCGTGAGGTTTAGGAATCGCCGCCCTAAAAGTGCGGCGAGGATGTCAACTTGATTGATATATAATCGATCGCTCCAATTATAGATGATTTAACCGGGCAATTAGGCAATATTACAGCCTTTCTCGCCGGACTAGGATTCCTTCATCGCTTGTTTTTTCTCCGCCTTGAGGTCGCGACTGCTGGCGGCGGCAATTTCCGCATCCATCAGGGTGCGTCCAGTGGCCGCCAGATAGACATCATCGAGACTAGGACGGGATTGGGCCATGCTGAACACGGGTAGTCCCGATTCGGCTAGGGTTTGTTCAATTTTGCTTAAAGGATTGCTATTCGCCGTGACGATAAGATTAAGGGAGTTACCCTGGGCGGTATTGACGATCACTTCCTCGACAAAAGGCAGACGGGATAATAACTCTTTCGCTTTCAAAGCTTCTTCCTCTGGGGAAAATTCTCGCACTTTTAGGGTAATGCGATCGCCGCCAAGTTGCTCCTTCAGTTGTGAGGGTGTGCCCCGAGCGATGACGATACCATTGTCGATAATTGCCAAGTTATCGGCCAATGCGTCGATTTCTTCGAGATAATGGCTGGTAATTAACACACTGGTTCCTGCTGCCCGCAATTGTCGCAGAAAATCCCAGACAATCAAACGACTTTCGATATCGAGTCCCACAGTTGGTTCATCCAGCACCAAAACTTCTGGCTGATGCAGTAATCCCGCCGCTAAATCCAGCCGTTTTTTGATGCCGCCGGAATAGGTTCCTGTTTTTTTGTCGGCGTATTCCTCTAATCCTAAAAGATTTATTAATTCTTTGATGCGCTCTCTTGACTTTTGAGCAGGAATGTGATAGAGAGCCGCTTGTAGTTGCAACAGTTCCCGGCCGGTGAGCATTTTATCGAGGGCTACTTCTTGGGCAACGTAACCGAGGCGTTTACGGGCGGATTTGGGGTTATTCAGGGCATCGACACCCCCCACCTCGATTTTGCCGCCATCAGGTTTAGCAAGGGTACAAAGACAGCGAATCGTGGTGGTTTTCCCCGAACCATTGGGACCGAGTAAACCGAAGATTTCTGCCGCTGCCACGGTAAAGGAGATATCTTTAACCGCTGCCGTCTGACCGTAGGATTTTTTTAACTTTTCGATCGCCACCGCAAGGGTCATAAGCTGATTTTCGCCCACTTGAGCGAGACAATTTTTTTGTTAACTTTCTTGGTCTATTTTAACCCAGATTCCCCACTTGAAAATCTGGTATTTTGACACTCCTGGGCCTAAAGGCGTAAGGATTCTCGAAGCTCATCACTGCGCTTTCTGCTTTCCCTTGCTCACGTCTTACACGATTATGTCTGAACCGAGATTACTAGAATATCAGTTGCTATCTAGTTTCCCTTTTTGTGGTTCACTCTGCAAGCGTTTTCCTATTTTAAGGAAAATTCGGGTATGTCCTACCCTATCTGTCTTACGACAAAGATTTTTACTGGTTTTTCATTCACCGTTGTTGAGCCGCTAATGCACTATGTTTGACGAGGTTTTCGCTACCCTCCCTTTTTGTCTCTTATGCAGACTTTCGAGTTCTAGGGTTCAACTCAATCGAGCCATTCACTACCGCCCACTCAGGGGATTCAAACCAATTTTATTTTCACATAAAGTCGTCCTAAAAGGACGGGGCTTTAACCCAAAATTTTGGTAAAAGTAGTACACAAATGTTATTCAGCCGCAGGTCAGGGACGGGGAAACCAGTATAATAAAACTAGAGTAATATTTCCTGAAAACCTCTTAATTGTTTGACTTAAGTGACAACTTCACCAGCTTGGACAGAACGCATCGGTTATCAACGGGATTGGGTGTGGCGCGGTTGGCAAATTCGTTATAGTTTTATGCCGGCAAAAAACCCCCAAGATGCCGATAATCCCCCTTTAATTTTACTGCACGGATTTGGAGCGGCGATCGAACATTGGCGCCATAATATTCCTATTCTCAGCCAAAATCATCGAGTTTACGCAGTAGATTTATTAGGTTTTGGTGGTTCGCGCAAAGTACAGGTTCCCTATACCGTTAATCTCTGGGTGGAACAAATACACGATTTCTGGCAAACTTTTATGAATAGACCGGTGGTATTAGTGGGCAATTCGATCGGTTCTTTAGTTAGTATGGCCCTAGCGGGTAAATATCCGGAAATGGTAGCCGGATTAGTTATGCTCAGTTTACCCGATGTCAGCCGTCGGCGGGAAATGATCGCCGATTGGTTATTAAATATCGTCACTCCTATGGAAAAATTTTTCACTTCTCCTTGGCTATTAAAACCGATTTTTTACTATCTGCGTCGTCCGCAAGTCTTGAAAAAATGGGCAGGAATCGCCTACGAAGACAAGAAAGCAGTCAGCGAGGAATTAGTACAAATTATCGCCGCCCCAACCCTAGATGAGGGGGCAGCCGAGGCCTTTATTTCCCTAGCACAAGCTGTCAATCATCCCGAATATTGTCCACCGGCAAAGTTAATTTTACCACGCTTAGAAATCCCGATTTTATTGTGTTGGGGCAAGCAAGATCGGATGGTTCCCGTCCAGTTAGCCCAGGGTTTTGTCTCCCTTAATCCTAGGATTAAATATGTAGAATTTGAACAGGCCGGTCATTGTTTACAGGATGAATGTCCCGACCGTTTTAATCCAATTTTATTAGAGTGGCTAGAATCTGTTCCTGTTCTTTGAGAGAATAGGGAGAGTGATTGTTGGTGATAGTCCTATGCAAACCTTGGAATCGACGCTCAAACCTCCCGCAACTGCCTCCGAATTCGACACCACGATTCACCGACGCAAAACCCGTCCCGTCAAGGTAGGTAGCGTTACCATCGGTGGTGGTCATCCCGTGGTCGTGCAGTCGATGATTAACGAGGATACCCTTGATATAGATGGTTCCGTGGCCGGTATCCGTCGCCTCCATGAAGTCGGTTGTGAAATTGTCCGCGTCACCGTGCCGAGTCTGGCCCACGCCACCGCTTTGGCTAAAATTAGGGAAAAACTGCTGGCCACCTATCAACCCGTGCCGTTAGTAGCCGATGTGCATCACAACGGTATGAAAATCGCCCTAGAAGTGGCCAAGCACGTCGATAAAGTGCGAATTAACCCCGGTTTGTACGTTTTCGAGAAACCGAAAGCCGACCGCGGCGAGTATAGTCAAGCAGAATTTGATGAAATTGGCGAAAAAATTGCCGAAACCCTGAAACCTTTGGTAGTTTCCCTGCGAGATCAAGGTAAAGCGATGCGAATCGGCGTTAACCACGGTTCTCTAGCCGAAAGAATGCTCTTTACCTACGGCGACACCCCCGAAGGAATGGTACAGTCGGCTTTAGAATTTATCCGCATCTGCGAATCCCTCGATTTTCGCAATCTGGTCATTTCCCTAAAAGCTTCCCGCGTGCCGGTGATGGTGGCCGCCTATCGTCTCATGGTTAAGCGCATGGACGAGTTAGGTATGGATTATCCCCTACATTTGGGTGTTACTGAGGCAGGAGATGGGGAATACGGACGCATTAAATCCACTGCCGGGATTGCCACTCTCTTAGCGGACGGTATCGGTGATACGATTCGCGTTTCTCTGACGGAAGCTCCTGAAAAGGAAATTCCCGTCTGTTACAGCATTCTCCAGGCCCTGGGACTGCGGAAAACTATGGTCGAATACGTTGCCTGTCCTTCCTGTGGTCGCACTCTTTTTAATTTAGAAGATGTCCTGCAGCAAGTGCGCGCAGCGACTCAACACCTCACCGGACTTGATATCGCCGTTATGGGTTGTATTGTCAACGGACCGGGAGAAATGGCCGACGCAGACTATGGTTATGTAGGGAAACAGGCCGGTTATATCTCCCTTTATCGCGGTCGCGAGGAAATTAAACGCGTCCCCGAAAATGAAGGTGTAAGCGAGTTGATTAATTTAATTAAAGCCGATGGCCGTTGGGTAGAACCTTAATTAGTTTTACCGGTAGGGGTTGAACCTATTTCAACCCCTGATAATCAGCTATAATAAAAAGCTTGCTAGAAATTGCCGCCCCAGAGAGTTCATGCTACCTACACGCGATTGTGTTCGTCAAACCCCCGCCTACACTCCGGGAGAACAGCCCCAAACTGCGGGATTTACCAAACTTAACACCAATGAGAATCCCTATCCCCCACTGGCGGAAATTTTTGCCCACCTGCCAGAGCAATTAGAGAAAGTCCGACTCTATCCCGATCCTATCTCCAAAGAGTTACGGCAAACGGCGGCGGAATTATACGGCATAACAGCCGATCAGATAATCGCGGGTAATGGCTCCGATGATATCCTTAATATCGCCCTGCGAACTTTTGTTAACCCTTGCGAAAGCGTCGCTTTTTTGGATTTAACCTATTCTCTTTACGAGACAATTGCCCGGGTACACGGGGCAAATATTATCGAATTTCCCACTAATGATAAATTTGCATTGGAAGGACCGATTATTTGTCCAGAAGCGAAATTAATTTTTCTAGCTTCTCCTAATCCTCCCGTCGGTAAACATCTTGATCGCAACTATTTAGAAGCAACCTGTGCTAATGCCTCGGGATTGGTATTAATTGATGAAGCTTATGTGGATTTTAGTGATGACAATCATCTCGATTTTCTCTCCCGTTACGATAATGTCATTATTAGTCGCACTATGTCGAAAAGTTATAGTTTAGCGGGGTTAAGAGTCGGTTTCGGTTTTGCTTCCAGGGCCATTATCGAACAGATGGATAAGGTGCGTGATTCCTATAATTTAGATCGCATCGCTCAAACTTTAGCCACAGCAGCTTTAAAACACCATAATTATTTTGAGGAAGTTTGGCAAAAAGTCCGTCAAACACGCGGCCGTTTAATTACTTCTCTGCGCGAGTTGGGATTTATTGTTTTTGACTCGGAAGCTAATTTTATCCTCGCTTCTCCCCCCCAGATTAGTGCCAGTGAGTTATATAATCAACTCAAAGAGCGTCAGATATTAGTGCGATACTTTAAACATCCTCGCATTCAGAATTATGTGCGGATTTCGATCGGGACTGATGGGGAGATTGATCGCCTTTTATCCGCTATTCAAGAGATTATGGGAACAAATTAATCTCTATTTCCGTCAAGACTTTATTAGCACTTTAAACCCTAATAACTTATCGAAAAAAAGGCTAGATCGAGCGGAACAAAGCAGCGACAAACAATGGTCTAATAGCCTGTTGTTTCTCCCGATTACTAGCCTTGGCTATCAAGATTATTAGTCCGACAAAAGGACTAAATACTAGCGCACAAATTTTTGAACTTATGCAAGTTTATCCCCAAGGAATCACAGTTCAAGAATTGAGCAATCGCTTAAATCGTCCCGTTTCTATGCTCAATCTTTGTCTAAAATCTTTGGTCGCTTCTAAAAAAATCCTGGCCAGAAAAAATCATAATCAGTGGGTTTATACTGTTAATAATACTAAATCCTGTTTAAAAGGTATAGGAGAGTGGGAAGTGGGAAGTGGGAAGTGGGAAGTGGGGGGAAACAATCCATAACTGGGTTTTTAAAGATCGATTGGGAGTTAATCATACTATTAAAAACGGATTTGGTATAAAAAAGCTTAGTTTGTCCAGATAAGCATACTTAATATCTAGAAAAAGTGTTTATTATTAACCCTATTGCTGAATAACTATTTTAGGCTGTAGGTAGTATTCATCTTCTATAACAACTATCTCACCAATGCCGAGAAATTCAGCTTCTAAAGACTCCACAGCAACCAGAGAACCGAGTATAACATTTGTATCGGTGAGATTAATTTTTCTGCCGTGAAACCAATCGATAACTCTCTCTGGTGTGAAAGAAATCCAGTCTAGATGTGCCAAGGCAATGCGAGGCGAAATTAAACCCTCGGAATTAGCCATTAAAGCTTCCAGATTAATACTATCGGCCAACTGAAAACCACAGCTTTCCGTGCGAGTTAGACTGGCTAAAGTGCCACCCACAGCTAACACCTTCCCCAAATCTCTGGCCAGGGAACGAATATAAGTCCCCGATCCACAGTGAATATCTAGCTCTATTTGCGGAAATTCGCCCTCTAACCAGTCTAAAACCGTAATTTGGTCAATTTTGACCTGACGAGGCTCCACTGCGATTATTTCCCCTTTGCGCGCCAATTCGTAGAGACGACGACCATCCTTGTGAATAGCACTATACATCGGCGGAATCTGGGCAATATTGCCGATAAATTCCGCTAAATGGGGCTTAACTGCCTCTAAAGTTAAATCGGCACAGGGACAAGCAGCGATCGCTTTTCCCGTAATATCATCGGTATCGGTGCTGAGTCCTAACTGGATTTTTGCCCGATAAGCCTTATTTTCGGGTAAATAGGCCAGTAATCGGGTGGCAGCACCGACGGCGATCGGTAAAACTCCCGTAGCCATAGGATCTAAAGTTCCCCCATGGCCGACTCGTTTAGTCTTAAGAATTTTTCGGACTTTGGCCACGCAATCGTGAGAAGTCCAATCGGGGGGTTTATTGAGATTTAAAAAGCCAAACATTTGATCAATTGTAGGGTGGACTTGTGCGACTATAGGTCAGACTAAATCCTGTTTAAAAGGTATAGGAGAGTGGGGAGCTTTTTTTCAGTGATCAGTAAACAGTAAACAGTAAACAGTGAACTGAAAACTCATATCTGATAACTGATCACTGATCACTGATCACTGATTCAAGACCGACGATTAGAAGCTAATATTATATAATTGCATGACTTCGCTTAAAGGTAAACGGGAACGAACACCGAGGGAAAGGTCAGAAAAATGACCAAGATCATAATGATCAACAGCAGCGCGAGCAATCATAGCGGCGTTATCGGTACAGAGTTTAAGCGGCGGAAAATAGACAGTTAAATGATGATTTTTGGCGGCAGTTTCCAGATGATTTCTTAAGGCACTATTGGCCGCCACTCCTCCACCGATTGCGATAGTTTTTAAGCCATAATCTAAGGCACAATTGATTGTCCTACGGGTTAAACTTCTGGCTACCGTATCTTGAAAACTAGCGGCTATATCAGCTACAGGTAAATTATCTGGCTCGAATTTCTCTACTAAGCGCAAAACAGCAGTTTTTAAACCACTAAAACTGGAATCGTAGGCATGAAAACCGCCGGTTGGTAAAGATATTTTACCTTCAGGAAAGGGAAAAGCTTGCGGATTACCATCTTTGGCCATGCGATCGATTATCGGACCACCGGGATAACTTAAGTTTAATAATCGTGCCACTTTATCAAAAGCTTCTCCGGCTGCATCATCTCTAGTGGTTCCTAATTGTTGATATTTTCCGCAGGCCTGCACATGGATTAAACTGGTATGACCCCCAGAGACTAAAAGAGATAAAAAAGGAGGTTTAAGATCAGATTCAGCGAGATAGGAAGCATAGATATGACCTTCGAGATGATGAATGCCGATAAAGGGTTTATCGTGGACAATAGCCAGGGTTTTGGCCGCCGTCATTCCCACCATTAAAGCACCTACTAAACCAGGGGCAACTGTGGCGGCTATTCCATCAATTTCTGACCAATTTAACCCCGTTTCTTGCCAAGCTTTTTCTAGACAAAAATTAATGGTTTCTAGGTGTTGTCGGGAGGCCATTTCCGGCACAACACCGCCATAGAGACGGTGGAGATCAATTTGAGAAGAAACCACACTACTCAACACCAGGTTATTGTTAACAATAGCCACAGCCGTTTCATCGCAACTGGTTTCGATCGCTAAGATAATTGTCATGATTTAATCAGTAAATCGTCAGACACCCCCCTTATTAAGGGGGGATTAAGGGGGGATCCATCTTTAATTTAATTATAACCACTTACTTAATTTTGCTTAGGTACTTAATTAAAGTTATCGTTCAGCAATTTCCATAGCCACCACCGCCGGGGGTTTCAATAATAAAAATATCACCAAGGTTCATTTCTACAGTCGCAGTACCGGGCAATTCTTCGATAGTTCCATCGTTTCTTTCCACGGCATTACGTCCTATTTTACCAGCTTGTCCTCCCGCCAGTCCAAAGGGGGGAATCAGGCGATTACCCGACAGAATATTGGCGGTCATAGCCTCTTGAAATTTAATTCTTCTAATCACACCATCACCTCCAGAATATTGTCCCCTGCCGCCACTATCGGGGCGAATGCTAAAACTTTCTACTAACACAGGATAGCGCATTTCTAATACTTCTGGATCGGTGAGACGGGAATTAGTCATCTGGGTTTGCACGGCAGCGGTTCCCGCAAAATTTGCCCCCGCACCGGAACCGCCACAAATAGTCTCATAATATTGATATTCTTGATTGCCAAAAGTGAAATTATTCATCGTCCCTTGGCTGGCTGCTTGAATGCCTAAAGCACCGTATAAAGCATTAACTATTGCCTGGGAAGTTTCCACATTTCCAGCTACCACGGCCGCCGGATAAACGGGATTAAGAAAACAGCCAGACGGGATAATTAAATGGAGGGGTTTGAAACAGCCAGCATTTAAAGGAATTGCCTCCTCCACAAGGGTACGAAAAACGTATAAAACCGCCGCTCTTGTCACTGCTAGGGGTGCATTAAAGTTATTATTTAACTGGTCAGATGTGCCAGTAAAATCAATGGTTGCTTGACAATTATCAATATCTATGCTAATTCTGACCTTGATGACAGCACCGTTATCCAGATAATAAGTAAATTCACCATCTTTCAGGACAGATATAGCTTTTCTAACCGCTAATTCCGCATTATCTTGAACAAACTGTTGATAGGCTTTAACCATAGCTAATCCGTAGCGATCAACCAGATTATGTAATTCTCTTTCCCCCTTGGCATTAGCGGCTATTTGTGCTTGAAAATCGGCAATATTTTGGGCGATATTGCGCGCAGGAAAAGGACTATTAGTTAAGTGATTAATTAATTCTTGTTCCCGAAACTGTCCCGCCGCTACCAGCAAAAAATTATCGAATAAAATTCCTTCTTCGCTAATATGAACAGAGTGGGGAGGCATAGAACCGGGGGTAATGCCACCGATATCAGCTTGATGTCCCCGGGAGGCAAGATAAAATAATATTTCCTGATTTTGGCGATCAAAAATAGGACTAATTACTGTGACATCTGGAAGGTGAGTACCGCCATTATAAGGATTATTAGCCAGATAAACATTCCCCGGACGAATCGTCTCACCTTTATCCTGAATTAAACTTTTAACACTATCGGCCATAGAGCCTAAATGGACGGGAATATGAGGAGCATTAGCGATTAAATTTCCCATCTCATCAAAGATAGCACAGGAGAAGTCTAGGCGCTCTTTAATATTGACACTTGCTGCCGTATTTTGGAGAGTAATCCCCATTTCTTCGGCAATAAATTGATAGAGATTTTTAAATATTTCTAGATAAATAGGATCGGCAACGGTAGTTATTTCTGTGCGGTGAGAATTGAGAGGGGACATAGGAAAGTCAGTTATCAGTTATCAGTTATCAGTTAGCTGTCTCTTGTCTTTTTTCTCCTCCTGTCTCGGAGTTTACTGTCTGCTCACCCAAGAGAAGATTTTTGATTTTTGCAGGAGATCTAGTTACCAGTGATCACTGGCTGTTCACTGTTCACCGATCACTGTTCACTGATAGGGGCTGACTGATATATAATCGCAGTCAGTACCAGAGGGTGAATTATGGATAAAACCAGCTTGATCGATAAAGTGCAACAAATGGCCAATAAACGGGATTATTTACTGCAATTGCGCGATAAACCCGACATTGGGGGTCTGAGATTAGATGTTAATCAAGCTCTTGAGGAGTTGGATGAATTACTCGATGAGTTTCAAGCAACTTTTCCTGAAGAAAAACTTAGTTAACTATCCGACCCGACGGAATTGAGATTTGTCCGATTGTGCTAATTTTCCCAAGTCATCGATCGCTTTGATCAGATCTTGGGAAGATATATCTTTAGGGTAGTATAGGTCAAAAACTGTAGTTTGATTATTTTTTTTCTATTGGAAGCTTTGCCAAGAAACTATAGGCAATAATGGGGATATGAGGGGCGAACTGTTTGATTTCAATAGCGGCGCTCTGTCCATTTAAGAAAGGCATCCGTACATCTAAAATAACTTCCCAACGTGATATGATCTCACCATATCATATCACTGTACAAACTGTCAAGGGTGGTGGAAACTAATTATTTTAATACTCGCAGGGCTGAGTTTAATCCCGTTGAAAACCAAGACTAAGATTGAATATTAGCCGTGCTTCGCTGTTTATATGCTGGTCAGCTTTTCATCTCCGAGGTGAAACCGAGGGTTCCTTCAAGCTGACATTCAAGGTAAAATTAATAAGGGAGACAAATTTAAGATAGCCAACTTATGGAAGTAACTTTTAGCGCTGCCGAATCCCTAGAAATTGTTGTTGCTGAACAAACAATCCCGATTCAGCATTATCTGCGCCAACCGCAAAGATTAGTACAGGCTATCGTTGAGACTAGCTTAACGGAAAACTTGTCTGAGAATCGGTTTCGACTGAAAATGCGTCCCCTCAACTTCTTGAATTTGTACTATTTTCAGCCCACGGTTATTCTCAATGTCTGGGCCACTTCTGGGGGGACGATATTTTTGCAATCAGAAGACTGTCAGATCAAAGGTATTGATTATATCAACGATCGCTTTAGCCTCAATGTTAAAGGCAAACTCGCTCCTGTGGAAAAAAATAATCAAACCTATCTAGCGGGGAAAGCCAATCTTGAGGTGAAAGTTGCCCTACCACCACCATTATGGTTAACCCCGCGTCCACTGTTAGAAATCGCCGGCAATAGTCTCTTAAAAGGGGTTTTATTGCGGATTAAACAGCGTTTAATGAGTCAATTGTTGCAAGATTACCAACAATGGGCCAAACAGGACATTATTGCCCAAAATTACCCCGAAACCATTCTCGATCTCTCCCTTGGTTAAATAAAAATATGAGTTGGACAAAAGTATTATCTGTAGATTCCCTTGCCCCCGGCGCCCGTCAAGTGGTAAAAGTGGGGGACAGTTCCATTCTCTTGATTAACAATAACGGTCAATTCCACGCCGTTGGCAATCTTTGTCCTCATTTAAAATTATCGATGACGAAGGGCAAAATTAGCGAGGACGGCGCGATCGTTTGTCCCTGGCATCGTAGTTCGTTTGATCTCTGTAGTGGTGCTGTCAAAGACTGGATTACCTGGCCTCCTGTGGTTAACAAAGCGATGGCGGCAGTTTCTCAACCCCAAGCTTTACCCGTTTATCCCCTTCGCATCGAAGACGGCAGCATCTGGATAGACGCTTGACATCTTCACCGACGGGGGTTTTGGGCAACCTAAAGAATAGTTCACTCGACAATGGGGTAATCTTGGAGAATGCCAAACCCTACCTCGCTCGTTTCCGTAAAAACCCAGTTATGGATTGTTCCCCTACCCCGCTCCTAGGGTTGATTCAAGGTAGGGTTGATTCATGAATCAACCCTACCCCGCTCTGGTGATCCCCACTCTCCTATACTTTTTAAACAGGATTGCGTGAGGTCATTCTTTTATTCCGACTTCCCCTCCCGACGACTGGATCCTAACTCCTAACCCCACCAAGAAACTTTTTCAGCAAACCCTAATTGGTTCCGTTCAAAAGTTGAGAACGAAGCAAATCGATCGCCTCTAAATAACTCGGCATAGGTTCATCACCTAACAGACAAGCACTGCGATCCACGCTAATCATATCATCACCCCAAAACACTTGACCGAGAGGAATAGATTTTCCTCGATCCGGTCGCCAATTGCTACTAAAATATTTGAGATTAGCGTCCACCACTGCCCCATCAAAAAGATGACCGATACAAAAATAGACATCCTGTAAAATTAGCGGTACGGAGGGGCGATGTAATTGCCCCCGCGAGTTGGGACTACGGGCTTTATAATGACTACGGGGAAAGAGTCCATAGAGATTTTTTAAAGAAGCAGAAATCAGGGGTTTATCCTTTAAATGGGTGCGTTTTAAGGTTCCAATCGTGATCCGACAATCCACTTCTTCGATAATTTTAGGGGCAAACATCGAGGGAAAACGGACAGGAAAAGGGGAAAGATTCGGATATTCTTGCTGGGGTAAACTATCAGCATCAAGAATAGTTATTCCGGGAGCGAGAATAGATTTTACTCCCAAAATATCGATAATTTCTCTCAAAGAAATAGCCGAACAAACTCCCTCTACCAAGATAATTTCTGCCCCGGGATTTACCCCCCTCAATCCCCGCAAAACTTGACTTAATACCGGCAGACTAACCGTTACTGGGGGAGGCACAGGATAACCTAAATTAGGTTTAATTAAAATACGTTTAGCTGTGATAGCTGCCGGGGGAGGTTGATAAACAAAATCCGCCATAGCTGAATTTTTTACCCCGGCAGTAATTGAGGATTGGGTAATCATAGAAAAGAAAATAAATCAATGGGAAGCTGAAAGATTAGCCAGATCATTGAGGGAATTTACCTGCTGTAAAGCTTGCCAGATTACCCCAGAATCGGCCCCAGGAAAATGGCTATTTTGACTAATATAACGCTTCCAGGCCTTAGTTCCGGGCTGACCGGCAAAAAGCTGTAGAAGATGTTTGCTGATCTGGTGTAGTTTATAACCTTTACTCACCCACTCATCGATGTAGGGAAGCATTTTTTTGATTACTTCTTCCCGGGTAGGAGGAGTAACTGATTCCCCATAAAAATCTCGATCGACTGTGGCAAATAAATAGGGATTATCGTAGGCTGCCCGACCAATCATGACCGCATCTACTAATTGTAAATGTTGTCTAGCCTGTTCTAAATTAATGATACCGCCGTTAATTTCAATAAACAAATGGGGAAAGTGATTTTTTAGTCGATAAACATCATCGTAACGCAAAGGGGGGACGGTGCGATTTTCCTTGGGACTTAATCCCTGTAACCAAGCTTTGCGCGCATGGATGGTAAAACGTTGACAACCCGCATCCGCAACAATACGGACAAAATTCGCCATATTTTCGTAACTATCTTGATGATCAATGCCAATTCTCTGTTTTACAGTCACGGGAATCGATACAGCTTGATTCATTGCCGATATTCCCCTCGCGACTAATTCCGGGTTAGCCATCAAACAAGCGCCGAAATTGCCCTCTTTTACCCTGGAACTAGGACAACCCACATTGAGATTTACCTCGTCATAACCCATATATTCGGCTATTTTAGCGCATTCTGCCAAGAGATAGGGATTATCACCCCCTAACTGCAAAGCTAGAGGTTTTTCTGCTAGGGAGAACCCCAGCAACTTATAGCGATCGCCGTGTTTAATCGCCATCGTCGTGATCATTTCCGTGTAGAGAAGGGGACGACGGCTAATTTGTCGCCAAAAATAGCGAAAATGGCGATCGGTATAATCCATCATCGGCGCCACACTTAAAATATTGCCCATCTTTCCCTTTAACATTGGTTCTAAACTATCGGGACATTCCCTAGGTAAACCGACAGAAGAACCAGTCTTCCTCCCAAGATATTTTAAAGCCTTTTGGTAAGTTGACTATCTAAATTACTCGTTAAGACTGCACTGGAGAAAAGAGAAGGGAGCTTTTTTGACTTACCTCCGTGGGATATTTGCCCCTTTAATCGTGTCGCGAATGACGATTTTTTGTTCTTTGGAATAACCGGCAAAAGAACGAGTAGCCAGTAACTCGATTTCTACCCCCGTACCCGATCGCAAAGATTCCACAGGTAAGGGTAATTGACCGATATCGAGAATAAATTGATTGCCCTCCTGTCGGATCAAATTAGCGGGCATATCTCCTTCGTAGCGAGTGACAAAATCGGTTCTGGGACTGGTTTGTAGGTCGTCTGCTTGCCAACGAGTGACGCGATAACGCACTTTAAATTTAGTGCCGATTAAATTCGATTGGGAAGCTTTATCTTCGAGAAAAAGCCTTAAATCAGTACCATTTCCTGTAATACCTTTTGCTTCTAATTGGGTGACATCTCGTTCAAAAACAGCATTATAAACGACAAATTCCGTAACATTATTGCGTTTTTGAGTGGTTCCCTCGATCCAGAGTTCACTGGGGATAGTTACCCTCAGTTCCTTTTGATCATCGAGGGTTAAAGTAAAACGCTGATTAGTAAACCGGTTAAACTCTTGGGGCGCATTCCAAATTAAAATAAAAGAACGTTCCGATCGATCTACTAAGATCCGATATTGATCATCGATCAGGGAACCGGGGGCAAATAAAGACATTGCCCCGGTGCGAGTTTCCCAAGTATTTTTAGATAGAATATAACCCCGTTCTTTTAACTCCGAAAGGGGAACAGTTGCGCTCGGTTGATCGGCAGTTAAAGGGCGATCGATTTGAATTAAAGTTAACTGTCCTAAACGCCCTTCGCGACCGTTACGACCACTATTACCCGTCGCCCCATCGAGACCATCCTGACAGCTAAATTCTCTGGTGGTACAGCTATAATTGGCATCACCCGGCCTACCGCTACAGGTTTGAATTGTCCAAAAAGGTTGGGAACAGCGACAACCTTTACCTCCTTGGCCTCCCTGACCCCCAAAACCCCCAGCGCCTCCGGCAGCATTGACCGTTACTTGTCTTAAAAAATCTAAATTAGTGGCATAGAGGGTTAAAGCGCCGCCATTGCCCCCATCACCCCCATCACCCCCATTGCCACCGTTGCCACCACCGGCCGCCTGGAGATTTCGTGTTACATTGCCCGGTTGACCGCTACAGTTGCCATCGCTGCCATTGCTGCCATTTTCACCATCGACCCCTTTTTGTCCTGAAATATCGAGTTTTAGGGGAGAACCATCGAGAAAAAGGGTTAAACTATCACTATTTCTGCCTTGGCCGCCGACCTTGCCAGCTTTCCCGCTTTGTCCTTGTTTACCGAAAGTCTGTACATCGGAACCTTGGGCTAACCAAGAACAGCGATCGCCCGTCACCGTGGCGGGCATTAGGTACGGTAAAGGGATAAAAAAGGTGAATATTAATGATTTAGCCCAAAAATTCATGATTTTAGCGAATTTATCCGCAAAGACTCCGATCAATTCCCTCTTGATGACTTTTAGATTGAGATTTTTGTTTCCCCTCTATCAATAAGGTGCGCTATCATCCTACACTTACTTTGAGAAGGAAACAGCCAATCGCGAGGGTTACGCGCGTGAAAAAAGTATTAGCTATTATCTTGGGTGGCGGGGCCGGAACTCGCCTTTATCCCTTAACGAAACTGCGGGCAAAACCTGCCGTCCCCCTAGCGGGAAAATATCGCTTAATCGATATTCCCGTCAGCAATTGTATTAACTCCCAGATTGACAAAATCTATGTGTTGACGCAATTTAATTCCGCTTCTCTCAATCGTCACCTCAATCGTACCTATAATTTTACGGGTTTTAGCGATGGTTTCGTGGAAGTTTTGGCCGCTCAACAAACCATGGAGAATCCTCAATGGTTCCAAGGCACGGCCGACGCAGTACGACAATATATCTGGACGATGAAGGATTGGGATATCGATGAATATCTAATTCTCTCGGGAGATCATCTCTATCGCATGGACTACAGCAAGTTCATCGAACGCCATCGGGAAACCAACGCCGATATCACTTTATCGGTGGTTCCCATCGATGAACGTCGCGCCTCCGCTTTTGGGGTGATGAAAATTAATGATTCGGGGCGAATTGTCGATTTTTATGAGAAACCCAAAGGGGCAGAATTGGAAAGAATGCGGGTAGATACGACGATTTTAGGCTTAAATCCTGACCAAGCCCGTCAAAATCCCTACATCGCCTCCATGGGAATTTATGTCTTTAAAAAGAATGTTTTAATCGATCTGCTCGATGCCAATAAAGAACAGACCGATTTCGGTAAGGAAATTATTCCCTCGGCGGCTAAAGACTACAATCTTCAGGCTTATTTATTTAAAGGTTACTGGGAAGATATCGGCACGATTGAAGCCTTTTATGAGTCTAATCTCGCCTTGACCCAACAACCAAATCCCGCCTTTAGTTTCTACGACGAAAAAGCCCCCATCTATACCCGTTCTCGCTATCTGCCACCGACAAAAATGCTCAATTGTACGGTGACAGAATCGATGATTTCTGAAGGTTGTATTCTCAAAGAATGTCGCATCCATCACTCGATTTTAGGTATTCGTAGTCGAGTCGGCAAAGACTGCTCGATCGAGGATACAATGCTGATGGGATCGGACTTTTATGAGTCTTTCCCCGAACGGGAAAGTCTCGCCCGAAATGGCAAAGTTCCCATGGGTATCGGCCCCGGTTCGACTATTCGTCGGGCAATTGTGGACAAAAATGCTCGCATTGGTGCCAATGTTTTAATTGTTAACAAAGATCGTGTGGAAGAAGCTAATCGCGAAGATTTAGGTTTCTATGTTCGCAGCGGTATCGTGGTTATTTTCAAAAATGCCACTATTCCCGACGGGACGGTGATTTAATCTATCAGTTATCAGTTATCAGTTATCAGTTACCAATTTAAATGTTGAACAGGTTATGACGAGCCAATATTTGCTTGATCAGATGGCTTCTTTTTCTGATTGAAGGGCTAAAATGGGGCTCTTCTAGGTTCTGTGTGAGCATGGTATAATAGTAACACAGAACAGGAGGTGGGTTATGTGGATAAATTTTGATCAACTCCTCGATTTACCAAATGTAACAGTGGTCAATTATCAAAAAATTGAGCAGACAATTTTC
>NZ_JADBTZ010000068.1:0-11957 GCF_020245885.1 Microcystis sp. M165S2
CCCCATCTCCCCATCTCCCCATCTCCCCATCTCCCCATCTCCCCATCTCCCCATCTCCCCATCTCCCCATCTCCCCATCTCCCCATCTCCCCATCTCCCCACACCCCTTTAGCGGATAGCTGCAAACCAGAGATTGTCCACTAGAATGTTAATCAAGTTTGGAGACCACCGCCATGGATGACTTAATTAATGCTCCCTCCCCTTTTCCCCAAGACATAGAAATGACGCGGACTCCCCCCTGGGGGACGGTGACGGTATTGGAGGAAGGTCCCCGGTATCGCATCAATCGCATTGTCATTAAACCCGGCCATCACATGAGTACCCAAATGCACTACCATCGCAGTGAACACTGGATTGTCGTCTCCGGTACAGCGCGGGTAATCTGTGATGAAAAAGAAACTCTCCTCAAACAAAAAGAATCTACCTATGTTCCCATGAATACCCGTCATCGGGTGGAAAACCCCGGTTCTATTCCTCTGGTGATGATCGAGGTGCAAAATGGCGAATATTTAGGCGATGATGATATTCACCGTTTTGATGATCGAGAATAGGACAGTTTTCTCCTGTACATACTTTAGTTATTTGCCAAAATCTCGATCGTGGATGAAAAAATTATCCTGGTGACAGGGGCTGCCCGTTCTGGAAAAAGTGAATGGGCCGAATATTTAGCCAAAATCAGTCAAAAACCCGTTATTTATATCGCCACCTCCTCGGTGGATGAAAAAGATCAAGAATGGTGCGATCGCATTGAAAGACACCGGCAGCGACGTTCCCCCCAATGGCAAACCCAAGAAATTCCCCGACAATTAAGCGAAACTATTGATAATAGCCCATTTTCTCACTGTTTGTTAATTGATTCCCTCGGTACTTGGGTAGCCAATTGTTTAGAAATGTCGGCAGCCGAATGGTTAGAAATTAGCGATCGATTCTTGTATTCCCTCAAAAATGCGGCGGTTGATGTTATTCTGGTAGCGGAAGAAACCGGTTGGGGTGTGGTTCCCCCTTATCCCCTCGGTCGTCTGTTTCGCGATCGTTTAGGCGATCTCTGTCGTAGAATTGGCACAATAGCAGACGCAGTTTATCTAGTTACCGGCGGCCATGCTCTTAATTTAAGTCAATTGGGTCAATCTTTGTCGATAATTGGGCAGTAGAGAAGATGAGCAACGATTATCAGCGTCAAGTGATTGATTTTTATGCCCGTCGTCACGATTACGATAACCATTTTACCCAAGCTCGCGCCCTTAAATTAGTAAATTATCTCTATTCACAAAAAAGCCAATCTGTGCTAGACGTGGCAACGGGAACGGGTTTTATTGCGGTCGCAATTGCTCCAAAAGTAAAAAGTGTCATCGGGATCGATTTCACACCAGCAATGATTGCCAGAGCCGAAAAAAAGCTAGAAGAATTAAATATCGAGAATATTGACCTAATTAACGCCGATATAGCTGCCATTGACTTTGCCGAGTCTAGTTTCGATCTGATCACCTGTTCTCTGGCAATCGCACTTTTCCCCGATATCCCGCAAGTGCTGGGAAAATGGTATCAATGGTTAAAAAAAGGCGGTTCGGTCGCTTTTTCCTGTCATAATTTAGAATCCCACTTCCTACCCTTGATCAGTGGTGTTTGTCGCGAAACCTATGGTTTTGAGTTGCCTAATCTGCATACTCCCATCGCCACCCCAGAAAAATGCCATCAATTGCTGGAAAATGCGGGATTTACCAATATATCGGTCAATGTCGAGCAACTAGGTCGATATTTGCCCCTAGAAACCGCCAAAAACTTCTGGTATGGGCAGTATTTTCATCCTCAGGATAATCCTCTCGATCTCGCGTTGCGAGCGCGTTGCGACCGCCTATCGGCTGCCGAAATTGCGACTCTAGTGAACAATTATCGCCGAGAAATCGAGAAAAATGCCACCGATCGGGGAGTATGGCAAGATGCAACCACTTTTTTTGTCACTGCTAGTAAAAGTTAGAAAAAGATCATGAGTCAAGTTAAAACCATCTCTGGACGAGCTTTACCCTTGCGAGGCAACGATATTGACACCGATCGCATTATTCCGGCTCGTTTTTTGCGTTGTATCACCTTTGAAGGTTTAGGAGAACAAGTGTTCGCCGATGATCGAGCCGCTTTACAGGGGAGTCATCCTTTCGATCTACCCCAGTACCAAGGAGCGAAAATTCTGGTAGTCAATGGTAATTTCGGTTGTGGATCTTCTCGGGAACACGCACCGCAAGCAATTTTACGTTGGGGAATTCAAGCAATTATCGGGGAAAGTTTCGCCGAAATATTTTTTGGCAATTGTATCGCTAATGGGGTTCCCTGTGTCACTGCTGAGGCAAAAACCATCGCCCATTTACAGGATTTAATTGCAGCTAATCCCGAAATTCCCGTCGATCTTTCCTTGACAACTATGACGGTGGAATGGGGGGATTTTGTCGCTACCGTGTCTATGAATGAAGGTTCCCGACAGATGTTAATAGAAGGAGGTTGGGATACCTGCGGACAGCTGTTACAAAATCTCGATCTGATTCAATCTACCGCGCAAAAGTTACCCTATTTAAGTTTCGTTTAGAGAAACAATCTAGGGTGAGGGTGCGTTAGTAATAGATTAACGTACCCTGGCAGGGATTTTGGTTGAATGCAGCGGCTGTAAATATTAAAAAATCTGTCCTATGACTAATCCTGATCATAATCTCCAAAATATCCAAGAACCGATTTTAAACGCTCCCGAAGATGTGCGAAAAATCATCGATCGAGTTTTAAAATTGGAAAGAGATAAGTTATACCAGCGCAATCCTCGCAATATCAATGATGATGTTTTAACGATTATTAAAGAAGTAATTCAATAATCAGTTATCAGTTATCGGTTCACTGTTCACTGTTCACTGAAAAAACTTCCCCATCATCCCCTGTCTCTAAATATGAAACTACTATCAATAAAGTTATGTAATTTTCGACAATTTTATGGTAAGACTCCTGAGATACATTTAGCGGCAAGTTCTCGCAATACAACGGTAATTTATGGCAATAATGGGGCAGGAAAAACAACCATTTTAAATGCTTGTACTTGGGTGCTTTATGAAAAATTTACGGCAGCTTTTGCCGAACCAGAGTTATTAGTTAATAAACGGGCAATTACAGAAGTCAGCACGGGAACCTCCATAGAATGTTCCGCAGAAGTGAACTTTGAACATGAAAATAAACGCTATCAGGTAAAACGAAAATTTTTCGCCTACCAAGATGTAAATAGTAAAATTCAATACGGTCAAAATAGTTTATATATGCTCTACGCTGGTGATGATGGCAATTGGTACGCACCCCATCAACCCCCGGAGGATATTATTAATCAAATTTTACCCGAAAGTTTACACCGTTATTTCTTTTTTGATGGGGAATATATCGATCATCAATTTCGCAGTAGTAGCCAAGGAAAAATCGCAGAAGATACAAAGGAATTATTGGGAGTTAAAGTATTAGATAGAGCGATCGAGCATTTAAAAAAAGCTAGAAAATCTTTACAAGATGAACTTAAAGATTTAGGTGAATCGGATTTAAAAAAGTTATTAAAACAGGAAAGTAAAATTGAGCAGGATTTAGAGAAGTTAACCCAGCGTCAGCAGGATATTATTAACCAGTTATCCCAGCAGGAAGAATTAAAAAAAGCCTTGACTAATCGCTTATTAGAGTTAAGTGGTGCCGAGGAATTAAAACAGTTAAAAGAAAAATTAGAACAACAGGAAAGAAATCTGCGGCAAGATTTAGTCAGAACTAAGGATAAGTTAAAGAAATTAATTTCCCAGCAAGCTTATCAAGTCTTTTTAAAAGAAATTAATCAAAATTTTCAGCAATTAATCGATCGCCTACGACAACAAGGGGAATTACCCAGTGGTATCAAACAGCAATTTGTCCAACAATTATTAGAGGGAAAAAAATGTATTTGTGGCCAGGAATTACAGGAGAATAGTCAAGCTTATTTACAGGTACAAGACTGGATGAATAAAGCAGGAATGGCCGATGTGGAAGAAGCGGCCATTCGCTTATCTTCCACAGTCAAAGAAATGGATAAACGGAGCTTAGATTTTTGGCAAGAAGTGGATAATTATCAAGCTAATATTCACCAGTGGCGCTTAGAATTATCTTTGGTAGAATCAGAATTAGATGAAGTTCGGGATAAATTTCGCCATTATCCCGATGAAGATATTAAAAATCTGCAATCTCGCTTAGATGCGATCGAGGATTCCCTAAAAGATTTACGCTTGGAACAGGGCAGCAATAAAAATCAACTAGAGATCTATGAAAAAGAGTTAGAATCCCTGCAAAAACAAGTACAAAAACAGCAACAAAAAGAGGCAAAATCTAATTTAGGACAACGACGTATTTTAGCGACTCAAGAGGCAATTAATCGCATTAGTGAGGTAAGACGGAGATTAGAAAATCAGTTTCGTTTGTCCTTAGAAAAACGGGTACAGGAAATCTTTAACTCAATTTCTTTTACTCCCTATATTCCCCGTATTAGTCCCGATTACGAGGTAAGATTATTAGAAAATACCACAGGATTCGCCATTCCCGTGGCAGCTTCCACCGGAGAAAATCAGATTCTCAGTTTATCTTTTATCGGGGGAATTATCGATCGAGTGCGAGAAGGTCGTCAGAAAAATACTTTGATGGGAATTGATAGCAGCACTTTTCCTCTGGTGATGGATTCCCCTTTTGGTAGTCTCGATCATATCTATCGTCGGCAAGTTGCGATCGCTATTCCTAAATTAGCCAATCAGTTAATTGTTTTGGTGACAAAAACTCAATGGAGAGGAGAAGTAGAAACCGAGATTTCTCCCTATATTGGTAAAGAATATGTGTTAGTTTATAATTCTCCGAAAGCGGATTGTCAAGAGGATTTAATTAATCTTCATGGTGTTGATTATTCTCTGGTGAAACGCAGTCCTAATAATTTTGAATATACGGAAATTATCGAAGTTAATCGATTCTAAATTTTAACTTCTAATAAAACGATCGATTGCTGTGTTCATTACCCCAACACGACTGGATAATTCCACAAGTTCCGTGGTGACAATATTATAATCCCCCAAATATTTCTGGAGATTAGTTCCCTCTTGTTGATGAGCAATTTCTACCAACCTTTCCTCTCGCAATTCTTGCAAATGATCGAGGATTTCTTCTAAAGCATCTTCGAGGGGAGGTAAGGGAAGAGGAGGATTATTTGTTTGCAAAGCTTGGGTTAATTGCGTCAAAGCTTGGGTTATTTGTTGCGTGAACAGACTCAGATTAGGATGGGGAGGACTACCGCGATATTGTTCCAATTCCGTCAATAAAACTGTCACCCCGCGACCAAAACGGGGAATATAATTACTTAAAGTGATTGCTGGTTCCATTTGTGCAAAGGGTGTGCTAGGATCATCAATTAATCTTTGTAGGGCCGTTTGCATAGTTGCATTTGCTCGTCGAGCTTTATCGCGATAGGAAGATAAACTTGCAGTTTGATAGGATGATTCTCCTAAATAAACTGCCATAACTGACTGAAAATATATTTGATTAGCTTCTAATGCTTTAATGGCAGCGAGGGAAAAAAGTTCATCTTCATTAAACCGTAAAAAACCGAAGGAAAGTGCAAAAGCTAAAGCACTACCGATTAAAGTATAAACTATTCTGATATACTCTAAATTAATCCCGTCATTGCTGACATCGAGACGACTGATGATTAAAGCAAAAATTGTGATAAAAAATACGGCTAAACTATAGTGAAATCGCACCAAAGCTAAAGCGATCGCTATAGAAATCACCCCAATAATTTCTAACCAGATCGAATTATCTATAATTGGCAACAATGCCAAAACAAAAAACGAGCCTAAAATCGTACCAAACACCCGATTAAAAAAGCGCTGAAAAGTCAAGCTAAAATCTGGTTTTAACACAATAACTAAGGTTAAACCAATCCAAAAACTATGGGTAATTCCTAGCTTATTGTAAATCAATACTCCTAGCGCACTTCCCAAACCCAAGCGTAAACCGTGACGAAATAGGGGCGATTCTAGATTAAAATTAGATTTTAATGGTTGCCACCAAGCTTTTTCTTGACCGTACTCTTTTTCTATCCCTTCAAAGTTCCGCTGCCAAGTATTTTTTTTATCTGAAAAGTCCTCGCTTTGCCGCAAATGTTGCGCTGTTTCACTGGCTATTTTTAGCTGTTTAGATAATTTTTTTAAACGATTATTTAATTGCGAAATTGCCACATAACTGCTATAATCATCCTGAGCATTTTCTAAAACTTTAGCTTGCAGATTTTTTTGTTGCTCGATCGCCTTGAGTAATAACTGCAAGCGCTCACAATCCGGTTGTTTATTTTTACCCAAAATTAACCCGGCAATATCTTCGCTAATTTCCGCCACTTGCACGAGAATATCTTCTAATAAAATACCCACCGTGGTCAGTTGTGGCAAGGGATAAAGATGAAGCAATTCTCGCAGTGCAATTAAGCTGGTATTAATGCGATCGCTATCTTCAATCAAGACGATTAACAATTCCCGCAGCTCACTTTTTCCCCAACGTCCCCGACGCGTCAAGGTGACAGTTTTCCTAGAACGGAGCAACAGTTGCCGGATTTTGTTAAAATATGGCTCCTCATTAACATTAGAACGAGAGTGTAAGGGCAAAGAGCGGAGACAAGTGGCGATACCCTGAAAATTTTCCGCCGTTACCTGACGTAAAGGCTGATTAGGGCGAAAAGGCCAGATAAACAGGGCTAAAAAAATTGTCCATCCCCCTCCCAACACAGCGATTCCGGCCCGTTGTAAAGCGACGATAATATCTCCCGATGGCAAAGAAACAGCAAAAAGCAGCAATAAACTGATTACTAACCCAGCTAACGCCCCATTTTCCCCGTAAACCGTCAAATAACCCGCTAGAAACAACCCGCAAAAAACTATCACTACGGTCAATCCTAACCAAGCACTGGCTAATGTGCCAATAATCAAAGCTAGAGCCATCCCAATAGTCGTAGCGACTAGGGTTTTCGCTCTCAGGCAGTAAAGTCCCCCCACATCGGCTAAAATCAAGGTTTGAGCCGCTAAACCCACCATTAACCCCAATTTCGACTGATCTAAAATATCACCGATAATAATCGGGACTGCGATCGCTAATAAAGTCCTAATCCCCCGCTCGATCTCGATATCGCCACTAGGACGCAATAAAAAACCAAATCGCTGAAGTAGCATATAGCAGTTATCTTAATGGTGAGGTACACAGTTTTCGTTTTCGGGAGTCAGTATTCTCCGAGTCACCTGATTAGGTAACGATTTCTCCCCTGACTCCTGACTTGAAAGAGGGTGTAGGGTGTAGGGTGTGGGGTGTAGGGAAGGAAACCTCTTTCATCTGTGGGGGTGAAAATTTTTTCATCGGGACTGACTCCTAACTCCTCAATTCTGCTCTATTAGGGCAGCCAACGGGGTTTAAAACCGGCGTTGAGTTCTTGAGGTAAAATTTTCGGGATGCTATTGGGACTGAATTGATCGGGGAGTGGTAATAACCAGAGACGACCATCGGCAATGCTCGACCCCTCCCCGGTGACTAAATCATTTCTGACTCCAAAGGGTGTGGTTGCTAACTGATCAAATAATAAGGCCACGCCATCGGGAGACATACTCATATGCACGTCACGATAATTAGGTAAAGCCAGCAGTGGCATCATTTTACCCGTTTTTAGCTCAATAATCCCTAAAAATGGTTCTTCTTTCACTTTGCCATCGCTGCCCATGACCAGATCGCTTTTCAGACAGTAAAGGGTTTTTTCTTGTCGCGGTTCAAATTCACAGCTAATAATCGGATTAACTGTTCTTAATAGTAGTCTTGACTCTCCCTGATCGTTGAGCAGAAATAGCGATCGCTGATTATCCGGTTCTGATTTCACCATTAATTTTTGGCGACCATCCCGGGAAAAAGCGAGGATTTTCTCGTAGGTAGGCAAAAATTGCGGTTTTCCCGCTTGGACATCCAAAGGAATCACCGCTACCCCTCCCGTTTGACTGACAACCGCTTTTTTACCGTCGGGAGATAGTAAAAAATTATCCCCTTGCATTCCTAACGGTCGCGATTGTCCATCATCACTGATTACCCATAAACTGGCATCCCCCGGATTCCCATGATTAATTCTCTGCACGATTAGGGTTTTGCCATTATCTGAGAGATTAAAGCGAAGATTTTGATAGGTTTTCGCATCTAAAAACCTTTCTATACGACCACTGGGCAAATTTTGACCATGTTCGTCATGATTTAACCCCGTAGTAATTGTGTAAAGTTGCTGTTTTGGGGTATCCCGTCCTAGGTCAGAGCGATCGAAGGCCGAGAATAAAATTCTTTCCCCCCTCGGATAGATTTGAAAATCCGTGACCACCAGATCCCCAGGGGTAAGGATGGTTTTTTTCAGTTCTGTGACGTTATTTGCCCCCTGAATGATATTACAGACGATTAAACGGCCTCTTTCCTCTTGGTTGACTCCAATATAGGCAAAAGCTCGATCGTGGCTGTAAAATTCTCCGATAAAATCCTCACCTTGAGCAATAGGTAACTTTACTTGATATTTTTTGCCGTAGATGGGCAATTCCGTCAAGGTATAGGTCAAGCGATCGCCAGACCAGCTAATTTTACCCGGCAAGGGAGGATCGATCACCAAGCTGGTTTCTATGTCGGAACGGTCAATCGGTCGATTAAAACTTAAAGTAAAATAATTGTCCCTAACGCCGATTTTTCGCCCTTGCCAGCTAAAATTCTCCCCTCGGGTAGGAACTTGATTTCCCTGGATCAAAATCGACGATATCGCCGCAATTAAAGCCAAAATACTCGCTAACACTAAGCGATCGAACCAAGCTAATCTTTTCATACAGTTATCAGTTATCAGTTATCAGTTAGAAAGGGGATTTAGGGATTTAGGGATTTAGGGATTTAGGGATTTAGGGATTTAGGGATTTAGGGATTTAGGGAAATTTCAGCTAAATGCCCCACGTCCCCACGTCCCCACGTCCCCACGTCCCCACGTCCCCACGTCCCCACGTCCCCACGTCCCCACGTCCCCACACCCCACACCCCACGTCCCCACGTCCCCACTTCCCCACTTTCTTATCAGCTTTAGTAATGATTGTCATCGGTTTTTTCAATCGAATAAATAAAAACGCCCCCAAAAAGGAAGCGTTTTTTAACTTATCATGAGGACTTAGCAAAATGTGTGCAGAGTTAGAACGCGGATGTTGGATGGGGATCCAGCATCTGTTTATTTTTAACCATTGATCGCCGCTGCCGTCAAGGCCATGGGGATAGCATCACCGGAAGCTAAATCGAGGGGGAAGTTTTGAGCGTTGCGTTCGTGCATTACTTCAAAACCAATGTTAGCGCGGTTGATCACATCCGCCCAAGTTGCGATCTCGCGTAGCGAGCGCGTTGCGACCGCACGTCCCTGGGAATCAATAATCGACTGGTTAAAGTTGAAACCGTTGAGGTTAAAAGCCATGCTTGAGATACCCTGGCCGATAGGGTAGATTAGGAAGACAGCAGTAGCAGCGGATACAGGTGCGGAATAAAATAACTCAGCCAATTAATTGGGTATATATGTAGCAAAGATTACTTTGCAGTATATGTTCAAGTATATTTATAGGCACTGCGATTGTGTCCCTTTTTTGGGTTTATTTATTTCAAAAATTATCTCTTTATTTGTATATTTTTAAACTTGTATAAAATTGATTTAAGTTTTGTAAAAAGTAGTTGACAAAATCCGATCGAGATCAAGGATAACCCTATACCTAAAGTTGACAAAATATGGTAAGGTGGACTGAGTAATAAAACTTATCACTAAACTACTATCAGTGACAAGTGCCAAATTCACCACCAGAAGGCTCAATATAACTATGTCCAAACGGTTTAAATTCGACTCCTCCGAGATGATTTATCTCACCGATAAACTGATGAATGCGGCCAGCAATCGTTACTCGATCGTCGTGCAAGTCGCTAGACGGGCCAAACGCGTCCGCTACGATACCGTAGAAAATATCGATGACCCGATGATTAAACCCGTCCAACGGGCCCTGATGGAAATGACCGACGAATTAACCGAACCGGAATTATTACGCGATTAATCCCCTAAAATTGCCTGGAACCCACCCTTACAGTTCATCGGGGTTGATACCCAGTGATCTTAGTCTTTCCGCTAGTCGTTGGGCTTTTTGTTCCGCTTCCTGTTTAGCCAAACGTTCTTGCTGGGCGATCAAAAGTGCTTAAGCGGCGATCGCTTCCGCATTCATTGCCCTTTCCTCTGAGGTTAAATAGCGATTTCCCGATTGATCATAATGATTGCCGGTTCGTCGGGATTGCAATAAATCCCCATATCTACACCAAAATACCAGTCGTCCCGCTCCATCCAAATAAATGCTAATAAACTAAGTAATAGATTGGGAATATCGTTGGTGTAACTGTTTATCCACGGGTGTTTCGTTAGAACAGGGCAATTCTTCGGCACTGGGAAGAAGGCGATTTTTATTGTAGGAAAGGTTAACCATAGCGATTGTTTTGACTAGGGAAATTACCAAGTATTCGGTTGAAAGTCAGCATCATTAATAATGGCCACCGTATCCCCGGAGGGTTTAATCACAAATAGTCCTTTTTTATAAGCGTATCGATCGATCCCCTCGTTGATTTCAATTCCCGCCACCGCACCGTAAGCTCGATAGTTTTTATAATGGGGAAAAGCGATTTTAAAACGGGTCAATTTTTCAATAAATTCATCCACATCATCTTTAGATAATCTCGATTTACATTCCACCACCACGAGATCGGTATCATCGACGGCTAGAATATCAATTTCCATGGCGATGCCCTGACGCTTGACTCTAGCGCGGGGATAAACTTCTTTAATATCGATGCTTTTTTCCTGAAAAAGCCGTAAAACCGCCGGTTCTACCAATTCTTCCACAAATCGACCCCAGCGAGTGGTGAGACTATCTACCGCTCTGCTGGTTCGTTCAACCGTCCGTTTCAGTTCTGTCATCGAGCGCTCGCTTTCTAGTTTAGATTCGGCGAGGAGGTTCTCTATTTCGACTCTATGGCGGTCATATTCCGCCTTGGATTCGGCAGCCCGGCGATCATATTCCTCGGCGGAGGCGCGGAATAGCTGGTAAATATCCTCAAGAGTTACCGGTTCATTCATAGACTTACCTCTAAAACACCCCTGATCATTTTAGCGATTCCGTCGAGAAGCCGGACGAGAGCGAGAGAGCAAAACGGAAAGAAATATTAAGAATTATGTAAAAGACTTGACAAATGTGCGGGGGGGGTAAAATATTTCCGGAATTTACAACGCTCAAAGAGCTTAATTTTAGATGAAACTAAGTAGGGCTGGCTGAATAATGGTAAAACCCTTTTAAAATAAGGCTTTTGACCTGTTAAAATCCGATGCTAGTGCAAGAATATAGGATTGAGACCTTCAAATCTGCCTTTTGCCTGCTTCAATTTCTCTGACAACGCTCGAATTGAGGAATAAAAATGAACATCAAGTTTTCACCTGTTCCTGTTGAAGACCGAGAAAGGGGAAGAAACGGTAATTGTTACAATCCTGGTTCTCCCCTGACTGAAGCCTTGACATCCTCGCCGCCCTAAAAGTGCGGCGATTCCTAAACCTCACGATTTAAGTTTCTGCTTCCACCACCGTCGCATACCACAGTTAAAAAACAATGTACTGTCTTACACAGAGTCCACAGACTTTCGCCCCATTTCAGAAGCCCGATTCCGTGTGTCCCACGGTACGTTTCCAGCTAAACGCTTCTTGTACTTGTTGCGCGCGACTTTTTACCCGGCCAAGCTTTTCTGGTCGGAACCCCCTAAGCCGAGTTTTCAAGGTGCTGCGCCGTCCACTTGGTTTTCGAGACTGGCCTTTTAATTCTAACGTAAAGCCAACCTAG
>NZ_JADBTZ010000069.1:0-6494 GCF_020245885.1 Microcystis sp. M165S2
AACTGATGACTTACCCACTGATAACTGATAACTGATAACTGATAACTGAGAGGTGCAACCCTGGAAGTTCTCAGATGCTCTATTAAAGATCAAGAAAAGCCGTCGTAAAACGACGGGGTTTTAACCCAAATTTTCGATAAAGAATATCATCTTTAGCGATCGCTCTCATTGGTGGCTAGGAAAGTTGCGGGAATTTTCAGTTGACTGTCCTAGATAGGGTCTGCTGAAAAAGTTTTTCGGTGGGGGTTGGGGGTTGGGGGTTGGGGGTTGGGGTGTAGGGTTTTACCGATTTTCAGGTGGTCAACTACCTAATTTTCAGGGAAAAAGTACCTCAATTTTCCCCCTGATCACTCCCAGTCCGGTACTTTTTGATTGACAAAAAGTCTAAAAGTCTTACCCAACAAGGTTTTTAGATTTATTCAGCAGACCCTAGATAATAACATCTTTAGCGATCGCTTGGGTCGCGCCAGAAAACCCACTAGAACATTTTTCTTTCTTTCTCACAAATATGAAGTATAATGTCATCGATAGCTAAACCGCACAAAAAATGAAATCCTATCCGGTAGAGTTCCGTCAGAAAATCCTCGACTGTTATTATAACGAACCCATCTCTCAAAGACAATTAGCGAAAAGATTCTGCGTCACCCTAAGTTTCGTACAAAAGCTTTTGAAGCAATATCGAGAAACGGGAGATGTTCGACCGAAGACTTATCGATGTGGACGTCATTTAAAACTCACACCAGAACAAATGATCGTCCTCGGTAAGTTAATTGAGGAAAATAATGACGCAACTCTGGCTGAACTATCGAAACTATTCCTAGAAAGAACTGGTATAGTGTTAAGTGTGGCGACAGTGGCCAGAATAGCCGAACGCTTGAGAATAACCCGCAAAAAAAACTCTACACCCACCCGCAAAAGAGACAGAAAGAGTACAAAAACTTAGACAAGAATACAAAGGATAAAGTTCGGGATGTAGGCGATAACCGTCCCATTAATTTTAGTGAAGACATCAATAAAGCTCTGGAAGAAAAAGGAGCCAAACTAATTTATTTAGGGTCTGCTGAAAAAGTTTTTACTGGAGGCAGGGTGTAGGATAAGATTCCCCGGAAGCAATCTTTTTAATGTCTCATCGCTTCTATTATTTTCATGGTTTCGACGCTCACGGTACAAACTCGTTGTAATAAGTCAATTACTGTTTCTTTATAATCGGCGAAGCGGTAGGTATTGAATCTTTCGGCGATGGTTTGATCTTTGGGTTTCTTTTCCTTATATTGATCTAAAATCCATTCTAAGGCTGAACGATTACCGAGTTTATATTCCCAGGCAATTTTGGGAATATCTTGTAGGAAAGTGATATCGTCGAGGTTGATAGAATTTTTTTCTCGGTCGGCTTTTAGTTTAGTTTTTGGTTTGAGATTATTATTAGTATCAATACGAGTAAGTGGGTAGGGTTCAACGGTTTCATAGTTGATATGTAATTCCATTAGTTTGCTTCCCCATTCTACCCATTGATAAAAGTTATCATAGAAGGGAAGCCGGGGAAATTCTCGCTTCAGGTTTAATTCGTATTTACTGCGATATTCCGGGTGGTGAAGGACTGCATAAGTGTAGTGGAAGATGTCGAGTTTGGTGAGGTTTTTATCGTTGTAATGGCTTTGGAATTGCTGCAATCCCCAATCAGTGATATTATCGATGCGGTTTCCTTCTTTGTCGTAGCGATAAAGAGGGAGACATTGAGTTTTTTCAAGAAAATCATAATTAGCAGAATCATTAGATGCAAACACTTGGAAAGGTTTAGAAAGCGGAGTACCTGAAAAATAAATAACACTATTACTATAATCAAATTCTTTCCCAAACAATTCTGCATGATAGTTAGTTAGAACATCATTGAGTATAAAATCGCTGTAAAATAATTGCTTTATAAAAGGACGAAAGAGAGAAAATATAATTTTTGCCCTATCAAAAGTAATGCTATGTCTAGCAATTAAGTGCTTCTTTAAGTCCCTACTCCATTTAATATTAAGATTTACCATTTCATCAATATTTACATTGGAAGATAACGACATTTCTGCGTATTTAAAAACATCTGAATTATAAATATCGATAAAATAACTTATCTTGCTCTCAAGTTGCTGTGAATTGAAATCATATACCCATTCATCTCTATTACTCTTTATTCCATTTGTGTACAACTTAAAGATTGCTACCTCATCAATTTGATTTTTAGATAGCTTAGTATTTTTGTCAACTACAGGTATTAAGCCATTAAAATCATTATCTGATTGTTCAATCCAATTATGTTTTTTGTCTGGTATGATATGCTCAAAGTGAATATCTTTGAAATCATTGACTTGCAGATAATTAAGTTTATTTTGTCGCAATTCATGAACATCAAAAGGATTCGCATAAAAAAGCTTATTTCGAGTATTATGATTGTCTTTAATTAAAAAACTTATCACAATACCTGTCATAGCAGCAGCACCAAAAATTGTGTGTTTTTCACCAATGAAAACACCATCTCTGCCAGAAATTTTTCTGACATTGCCTCCTAAATCTATAAAATAAGCATAGGCGAATTCACTTTCAATACATTTTCTAAATCCATCAAAAGAGCGACCATCCAAGAAAGAAGAATTAGTAATAAAAGCTATTATACCATTTTCACCTAACCTATCAGTAGCCCAACGAAAGAAGCGAGAATACATATCATATAGCTTTGTCTTCTGCGCTGTACTTTCTTCAATATAGGTATCCTTAATACGCTTATCTATCGCTGGATACTTGCGATTTTTATTATTATCATTCTCATTTTGCTGATTAGCATTATAAGGAGGATTGCCAATAATGACAGAAATATTGCGGTCATTTTGATTTTGAATCCGTTGGGTATTCTCCACCGACATGGCAAACAAATCCATCTGCTTGAGATGAAAAGCAGCATGATCCAGGGTATCGACAAAACAGATATGATCAAACTCATCATACTCCCCCATCTTCTGCTTATAGGTGAACTCAATATTCAAATTAGCAATATAATAAGGCAGAATTGCCACCTCATTACAGTGCATCTCATGCTTATACTTGTACCGTAACTTATCCTTCGGTAAATACTCAATCAACTCCGTCACAAAAGTTCCTGTCCCCGTCGCCGGATCTAAAATTTCTACACCCGAATCCGCCAACAACTTACCAAAATGTTTATGAACTAAATAATCGACACTTTCAATCATAAAACGGACAATTTCATTGGGTGTATAGACAATTCCCAACCGGTCCGCCGCTTTCGGATTGTACGCTTTATAAAAATTCTCATAAATCGCCTTGAGAAACTTCTGCTTCTCGTGGTGATTGTAAATATTCGCCGCTGTCCGCCGAATTACTGCATAATAACGTTCAATTGTTCCTAAAGTATTGCGCTTTGTGTTACCAGTAAAGAAAGTTTCAATCACTCCCTGCAATTCCCTAGCGATATTATTTTCCCGGTGAAACTGGGACTCATTAAAAATATTGATAAAAATATCCTCTGTCAGGATGTGCTGAATAATCATCTCTCGCACATCTTCCAGACTAATTTCTGGATTGATTGACTTGCGACAAATCTCTAAAAATTTGTCCCGCGCTGTCACAAAATTCCGATTCGTCTCCGACTGCCGCGCAATTAAACCCCGCAACGCTTCCAAAATTGTTGGTAAATCTTCCTTAAAACTATCAATCGCCTCTCGAAAATCCTCAACTTCCGGACGTACATAATTAATAAAAGCATTAATAATCCCATCCAAAGCCTCATCATCGCGCATCGAGACGCGCAGTCTTTCCTCTCCTCCTTGAATTAAAACCGCCGTCTGGGAATCTTCAAATAAAATATTGTCATTAGGATAGCCTTTCGCCAACTTCTTCTCAATTTCTTCGTCTAAATTATCATATTGGTCCTTACTTTCCCAATATCCCCAATCTAACCGTAAAGCATCCTTTACCGTCCCATCAGGATAGACAACTTTACCCGACTTGGTGCGATAATCCAACTCAGGAATTAACAAAAAATCCCGCGCCTTGCAATAGTCATTTAACAAATTCTGAAAAGCGACTCTAATCGAAGTTTCCTTGCGACTGCCGCCATATTGGACAATCTTTTCAACTTCCGTCTGATATTGGCTGATTAATAATCTAGACATTGGCTTAGAGGAGGTAAATAAGTGGTTAGTCGTGCAAAATTAATTTCTTGGTTAGGAGAGGCAAAAGGCATTCATGCAAAAGACAGTTTCTTCCTGTCTTCGTGGTTAGTTCCACTCCCTCGCCAGCAGGACTATATCTTAGAATACATTTTACCCGGCAAACTCAAGAGAGCCGATTTTGCCTCTCCCCTTGATTGTCTTTAATCGGGATGACAGGATTCGAACCTGCGGCCCCTTCGTCCCGAACGAAGTGCGCTACCAAGCTGCGCTACATCCCGAAAATTTTCAGCTAAATTATCATAGCATATTCTGCCTTGAGTGGGTCGAGACTTGCTAGGATATTACAGATATAGGCAAAAATTATCGGAGTAGTTCAGGCGTGACGGTCAAACCAGAGTGGTTACGGGTAAAAGCACCGCAATGGCAACGAGTCGGCAGTGTTAAGGAGGTTTTACGCGATTTAGGCTTAAATACCGTTTGTGAGGAGGCTTCCTGCCCCAATATCGGCGAATGTTTCCACGCAGGGACGGCTACCTTTTTAATTATGGGTCCTGCTTGCACTCGCGCCTGTCCTTACTGTGATATAGATTTTGAGAAAAAACCGCAACCTTTAGACTCCACAGAACCCCAGCGACTAGCGGCAGCCGTGCAACGTCTTGATCTTAATCATGTAGTGATCACTTCTGTCAATCGCGATGATTTGGCTGATGGTGGCGCTAGTCAATTTGTCGGTTGTATCGAGGAAATTCGCCGCATTTCTCCAAAAACCACTATCGAAGTGTTGATTCCCGACCTTTGTGGCAATTGGCAGGCTTTAGCTTTAATTCTTGCCGCTAAACCTGAAGTTTTAAACCACAATACCGAAACCGTTCCCCGTCTCTATCGTCGCGTGCGTCCCCAGGGTGATTACCAGCGTTCTCTAGAATTATTGCAGCGCGCCCGCGCCATTGTTCCCGCTACCTACACAAAATCGGGCATTATGGTGGGATTGGGGGAAACCGACGAGGAAGTGCGCCAAGTGATGCGCGATTTACGGGCCGTCGATTGTGATATTCTCACCATCGGGCAGTATCTGCAACCATCGCCAAAACATCTCGGTGTACAGGAATTTGTCACCCCCGAACAGTTCAACCTTTGGCGCGAATACGGGGAGTCTCTGGGATTTTTACAAATTGTTGCGAGTCCCTTGACAAGAAGCTCTTATCATGCTGAACAAGTCAGAGCCTTGATGAATTTGTACCCGCGAGAGTCTTGAGATGGGGCAGCAATTGCTGAAAAGCTCGTCCTCGGTGGCTGATTTTTCTTTTTAATTCCGGAGACATTTCCGCAAAGGTTAAAGCGTATTCGGGGACATAAAAAATCGGATCGTAACCAAAACCACCTTTACCCCTAGGACTGGTGAGAATTTCTCCCGTGCAGATTCCTGTGGCGCTCAAGGCAATCTCACCATCGGGACGGGCGATCGCAATTACACAGACAAAACGGGCCGAACGATCCTGATTATCCCCTAATTCTCTGACGAGGCGATCGATTCTTTCTCGATCATTTTGACCGTAGCGGGCCGAGTAAATCCCCGGGGCATTTCCTAACCCAGTTACTTCCAATCCCGAATCATCAGCGATCGACCATTCTCCCAATGTTAGGGCAATTTGAGCAGCTTTTAAATAGGCATTTTCAGTAAAAGTCGCCCCTGTTTCCTCTATTTCTAAATAATCGGGTTTTAACTGCAATTCTAGGTCAATATCAGTTAAGTATTCGCCTATCTCTGCTAATTTACCCGGGTTACTCGTGGCTAGAATTAATTTTTTCATCGAAAATAATCGGTTGGAAACCCCGGCCTAAAAGGACGGCTTGACGTTGAGAATATTTCACTATACACTAAAGATACAGTGAATACTTTTAACTCCCTGACTGCTTTGGATCGGACGGACATTTCCCCCTGATTATTGCGAGGATTAAAGTTAAGGATGGGTTCCTTAAAATTCCCATTGACTGAAAGACTCAAAGACAAACATATCAAGGAAGTACGAATACATCCAAAATACTCGGCTCACTGGTTTGACAGCAATTGTCTTTGTCACTAACCCCGCCCTAAAAGCGACGGGGCTTGCCTAGACCAATTTAGGCGACGCAAGTAGAGACTACCGCATCGAGACACAATCTGGCACAGACTTCCGAATGCTTCCCTAGTTCGGATTCCCTCTAAGCTTTATTGGTAAAGCGTTGTTAGACAAGACATCTTGATTGTGTTGCGGAAAGGGACTTTAACTTTACTCTTAAGGATTATCTCCATGGAAAGAGTTCCTGTTATCTCAAAAGACG
>NZ_JADBTZ010000007.1:0-8610 GCF_020245885.1 Microcystis sp. M165S2
CGGACAAGCTTTTCTGAACGGAACCCCCTAAGCCGAGTTTTCAAGGTGCTGTCCGCCCACTTGGTTTTCGAGACGGTCTTTTTAATTCTAACGTAAAGCCAACCTAGAACGGCGGGGTTTCCCACCCAAAATTTTCGATGATCTGGAGAGATCGTCAAGAAAAGTATCAGAGGGAACTCCTGGAAAAAAATGGGTAAAATATAATTAGTAGGGGGAATATTGCTGTTAATGTTTCGCTTTCTAACGAGACGTTAACCAAGCCCAAAGGCAAAAAATAGCAGTAATTTGCTAAAAGCTCAAGGCCGATAGCTTACTGCTCTATATATCTCTCGTATTCTTTACTTGTCGAGTTCAACACGACCCCTTTATGGAATCAAGCAACCCGTCAGGGAAGACTTCCGAACCTCCTAGTCATAGGTGGGCCAATTTACTCGGAACCATGATCGCAATTCTGACCCTAACGTTACCCTTGTTAGCGATTGGATATAACTCCACGCCTAACTATACCGAAGAACCCCTTACCGGTAAAACATCCTACTCCCTAACGAGGCAAATGAGGTGACAGAATTGAGATAGACGATTGCCAAGGTAAAAAATTTTTTCTTCGTCCCGATCCCCCTTATGGGTAAAATTTGGATCGGAGTTAATTAAAGTGTGTTTTAATTTTGCTTGCGCTTTTAGGTGACTCTAAAGGCGCTATCTCAAGGTCGCGAGAGGACTCCCGTTAGAGCCGCCCTTGCTTAACGGGAGATCAATCGCAACCAAAGTGAAACTAACGCGGTAGCGTTTCCACTTTCGAGGGATTTCGCTAGAATACAGAAAGCGGTAAAGCGCGTAAAGTATCACGGAAACCTCTCGCTCCTTTGTACCTCGGAACAAATATCGCCCTTGAAAATGTAATGGTGACGGGTCAAGCAGCATAGAAGCTTAACGGCTAAGGTCAAAACAGCCCACAAATAAAATTCAGAGCCGTCCGCCGCCGGACAGTCGGTAGACGTTAAACTAAAACGCTTGTGGATTCGGTCTGACGGGGGCATAGTCTTCCGATTGTGTCTAGTTAAGAGGAGTAGAAGCAAGAATCTCCCGTCACAGCGTAGCTTGACGGCGAGAGTGTCAATGTCTTGTATTTGGAGAAAGCTTGTGGATTTATCGCGCATTCCTGCCCAACCGAAACCCGGTTTAATTAACGTTTTAGTGGAAATTACCGCCGGTAGTAAGAATAAATACGAGTTTGATAAGGATTTAAACGCCTTTGCTCTCGATCGCGTTCTCTATTCTTCGGTACAATATCCCTGTGATTATGGTTTTGTTCCCAATACCCTCGCCGATGACGGCGATCCTTTAGATGGTATGGTGATCATGGATCAGCCTACTTTCCCCGGCTGTGTGATTACGGCGCGCCCTATTGGTATGTTAGAAATGATCGATGGTGGTGATCGCGATGAAAAAATTCTCTGTGTTCCCGCTAAAGATCCTCGTTATGCTGAGGTAAAATCCCTCAAAGATGTCTCTCCCCATCGCTTGCAGGAAATCGCCGAGTTTTTCAAAACCTATAAGAATCTAGAGAAAAAAGTCACAGAAATTCTCGGTTGGAAAGATGTGGACGCAGTAACCGCTTTAGTTGAACAGTGTATCGCTGCTTATAAGTAATCTCAGTCCAAAATCAGTTATCAGCTATCAGATTTGAGTTTTAAGTAAACGATGCTCAGTAGACATAGACCTAATATTATCCCAAGGCTAAAAGTTTTTCTGCTTAAGAGATTTGTCCGAATAGAAATGGTTTTAATTACTTCATATTTTTTCAATATAGCAACGAAAGATCTATGTCTCAATTAGCGAACTATTTGTTAGTACACAAGAGAAAAGTAAGCTTTGATTGGGTTATAATTCTTGGAGATGTCTATTGACAAGTTTGGCTCTCTTTTCACTGATTACTGCTCACTGATAACTGAAATCCCCACACCCCAATTTATGCGAATAGAAACCTTAAAATCGGGTTTAATCGTCTCCTGTCAAGCGCCAGTGGAGTCATCTCTGCACGATCCTGTAATTATTGCCGCCATGGCTCATGCTTGCGTGGATAGGGGTGCTTGTGGGGTCAGAATTGATAGTCCCACTCATCTGAAAGCCACCCGTCAACAATTGCCGGATATACCGATAATTGGGCTCTGGAAACGCAATTATCGCGATTGTTCGGTATATATTACTCCCAAATATCAAGATGCTCTCGCTATTGCCGATGCGGGTGCAGATATAATTGCCTTGGATGCTACCCCAAGAAAGCGTCCTAATGATGAAAATTTAGCCACAATTATCGATCGTATTCATCAGGAAACTGGTAAATTAGTCATGGCAGATATAGACTCGATCGAAAGTGCTATTTATGCCGTGGCAGCCGGTGCTGATATTGTCGGTACAACTCTTTACGGTTACACAGAAGCAACTAAAAATCTGCCACCGCCGAGTTTTTCTTTCCTAGAAGAATTAGTTAATAAGTTATCAGTTCCTGTTATCTGTGAAGGAGGAATATCGACTCCAACAGAAGCAAAAAAAGCCCTCGAAGTTGGTGCATATTCGGTAGTTGTTGGCACGGCAATTACAGGGATTGATTTAAAAACTACCGCTTTTTTACAAGTAATTTTATCAAAAGATTAATGGGAGGCAAAAAAACCAAAAAGTTTAGCCGCACCTCCTAAAATAGCGACAACCAAAGCGATTAAAATCCCGCGGTTTGTGAATTGCTGATAGGCAATCCCTGCGGTCAATCCGTTAATTTTTTCCTTACTACAATAGCCAAAAACCCTTATCCAGCAATGGATAAACCCGTTAACTTTTCTTAACGTACCCATGTTTATTGTAATATTTCTTAATAGACAGGGATGGATCATATTTGCTAAAAAGGAGATCAAGTCAAAAAAAAGAACCCTTGGCAACCTCTCAAAATTACCCGATGATATTATCAAAATTAGCCACAGCAAGAGGATTTAATGGCGAGACTTGTAGCCATAGTTTAGGACAATTATTAGACTTAGAGAAAGCCTTAGATTTATTAGAGGTTTCCCTGATTTGTACCCAGTAACTGGGCATCAGAAATTCTCTTAATCCCTCCTACAGCACAGGTTATGACCTTGTGTCAAAGGGCAAGTCCAGTAATAAAATGATCAAATTCTAACTACGCCACCGTAAAATTTGTGCTTTAATGGGGTTGACAAAATCCCGTTTTTCTGCTTGAGATTTTTCGTATTCTTGCTTGAGGCGATAATACCATTTGGCCTGGGTATCGGCATCATCAATTAACATCAAAGCTGGATGATAACTAAGTCCTTCCTGTTGTTTAATCACCACATCGCGATCCTGTTTAAGAAATTGTCGGGTTAAATAACGCAAAAGAGGGGTTAAAAATGCCAACCAAGGAATCGTATAGTATAAACTTTGATGGACTTCGCAGTGATTTTCATCGATGGGAGTAATTGCCGTAAAAGCACAGGCCAAATAGCGATCACCTCGTAGTATTTCTGTACGCACCGAGGGCAATTCAAAAACAATTTCAATCGATACCTTATTACCCAGAATTTTATAAGGTTTCGCACTTACGGGCATATCATAGGGGGCAAGACGAAAACCGAGGGGAACTGGTTCGTATTGTTTTTCTTTGACCCGAAATTTGCGCGGACCGCTGCGCCACCACCAAGAAGTATGAACGTAGGGACCGTGGGCCGGATCCATCAATCCCACCACCGCATGGTCAATATTGCAGTCAAAAGTGATAGTTTCGGCTATTTTGGGGGTAAGTTTGCCAAAATCGCTAATAATCGGCACAGGAGGCAGATTTTCTCGATTAATTTCCCTTTTTGAGTCTGCCGGAATAAACACCCAGATATGACCTTGTATTTCGCGACAGGGATAACTGGTGACACAAATTCGGCTAATATCAAGGCGATCGTGTTCGGTTAATGAGGGTATCTCAGAACAAACGCCATCGCTAGTGTTAAATTTCCAGCCATGATAGCAACAGTACACCCCATCCCCTTCAATCCAGCCATGGTGCAGCGGAATGCCGCGATGGGGGCAAATATCCCGCAATGCGAACACTTCTCCATCCTCTCTCCTACCGACAACAATCGGTTCACCTAGCATTTTTTTGGCCATTAGCTGACCGGGTTTCAGTTTATTTGCCGGTGTGGCCACATACCAAAAGTCGCGCAGTAAGCTAGTCATAGGGTTTCTCTGGAGAGCTTCGATCGTTCATCCTATCATCAGAAATGAAGGTTATGACCGGGACTAGGGCAGATAATTTATGGACGTAACTGGATTCGAACCAGTGACCCCATCGATGTCAACGATGTACTCTAACCAACTGAGCTATACGTCCGCACGGATCGCTATTATAACACGATTGCTCCTAATTAGGCAAGCCCCTAGGCAGTAAATTGATAGCCAATTAACTTATAAATTAACTTGGCAGTGGTAAATTCCGAGACCACCGAATCACTAATCGGGGCCAATTCCATCACATCGCAGCCAATCACCTGATGAGTTTGGAAAAGACGACGGAGAAAGCCTAGGGTTTGATGCCAACTTAACCCCCCCGGTTCCGGGGTTCCCACCCCCGGAATTAAAGCGGGATCAATGCCATCCACGTCGATAGTTAAAAATACCTTCTCAGTCGTAATTTTGGCGATCGCTTTTTCGATCCAATCGGGATCACCGGCGATATCTCGATCCCAAATCACAGGAATCTGCTGTTTAGCGATTAATTCCGCTTCTTCTCGACAAATAGCCCGAATTCCCACGGGTAAGGTCGGTAAACCCATTTCTAACACCCGACGCATCACACAGGCGTGGTTATGGTGGGAGCCTTCGTACTCAAAACGCATATCGCCATGGGCATCAATTTGAACCACCGTAAAAGGTTCCGATAAAGCTTGCTGGTAAGCTTGTACTACTCCCGTAGTGATAGCGTGTTCACCCCCGACGGCGACGACAAATTTATCATCGGCGATTAAACGAGAAACTGTAGCTGTGGTGACGGCTAACATCTCCTCGGCGGACAATTGCGGTTGCTGACGGGTATCTGCGATCGCCTCATGGGTATAGATGCCCACTTCTAAACAGGTTTCCCTCTTAAGTTCCTCGTCATAGGCTTCCAGTTGTTGGGAAGCGGTAATCACCGCCGCCGGCCCGGTTTCACAACCCTTACGATAGGTGGTGGTGGCCTCGTAGGGAATCGGCAGGATCACGGCCTTAGCTGTGGCGTAAGTGGCGATCGCTTCACTACCTAAAAACTGTTCGCTACCGGTGGCGCAAGACAATAACATGGGCAAGTCACAGAAAATTTTAGTCCAATCTTTTATTATAAATATTTTGACTATTTTTGTCTATTACAGCCTTTCTCATCAACCTGATTGGAAAACCGAGGAGTTTTTAATGTTGATATTCCTGTTCTGATATTTGTAGATGAAAAAGAAAGCCAGATATTGAGGATCAAAATGGGCGATAGGGAGAATAAATTATTAAAAAATGTTTATAAATCAATGTAAAGAAGAAAAACACGGTACGATCACTTAAATTTCTTCAAACTTGATCAGAATGGTTAATGCCCCTCTTACCACCCCTTGTCTGCCCCAAAATGAACTGGATGCCAATCGTCGGGCTGATTCCCTTAATCTTCAACGGCAAGCCTATAGATACGACTATCAGTATCTCCCACCTTTAGTCCTCATGGAATCCGTGCCTGCATCGGAAAACTTTTCCCTTCAATACATTACTGAACGGTTGGCGGCAACTGCGGAACTACCCGCCAATATGCTGGCTGTCAAAGTCAAATCTTTTTTAGATCCCCTCGATGAGCTACAAGATTATGAGGACTTTTTTGCTATTATTCCCTTACCTAAAATCGCCAAAGTCTATCAAACCAATGATGCCTTTGCCGAACAACGTCTATCGGGAGCTAATCCCCTAGTATTACGTTTACTGAAACCAGAGGATGCTCGCGCCCAAGTTCTCAATCAAATCCCTAGTTCTAAGACAGACTTCGAGCCATTGTTTCAGGTAAATCAAGAATTAGCGGCGGGAAACATTTATATTGCCGATTATACAGGTACGGATATTAATTATCTCGGTCCGTCTTTGGTTCAAGGGGGAACCCATGCCAAAGGGCGAAAATATTTACCGAAACCTAGGGCCCTCTTTTGGTGGCGGAAAAGTGGCATCAGAGATCGGGGCAAATTAGTTCCGATCGCTATCCAATTTGGGGAAAACACGGAAAAGCTTTATACTCCTTTTGAGAAAAACCCCCTTGCTTGGCTATTTGCCAAAATTTGTGTTCAGGTGGCCGATAGCAATCACCACGAGATGAATTCCCATCTCTGTCGAACTCATTTTGTCATGGAACCGATCGCGATCGGCACAGCACGGCAACTGGCAGAAAATCATCCCCTCAGCCTTCTGCTCAAGCCGCACCTAAGATTTATGTTAACGAACAACCATCTGGGACAAGAGAGACTGATCAACCCTGACGGGCCGGTGGATGAATTATTGGCCGGCACTTTGGGAGAGTCGATGACACTGGTTAAGGATGCCTACGGAAGCTGGAATCTTCGAGACTTTGCCTTTCCTAGAGAAATAAGTAACCGGGGTATGGATGATACGGAACGACTACCCCACTACCCTTATCGAGACGATGGGATGCTGATTTGGCAGTCCATTAATCAGTTTGTTTCTGATTATCTCCATTATTTTTACCCAAACCCCCAAGACATCACTAACGATCAAGAATTGCAAGCATGGGCCAGAGAATTATCTAATTCTGCGGCCAATCAAGGGGGTAATGTGAAGGGAATGCCAGCCAATTTTACGGCTGTGGAGGACTTAATTGAAGTCGTTACCACAATTATTTTTATCTGCGGGCCTCTGCATTCTGCCGTTAACTATGGTCAGTATGATTACATGACTTTTGCCGCTAATATGCCCTTGGCCGCTTACCGTGATCTTCCAGAAGCGATTAAGGATAGTACAGGCTCAATAATCGGAGATGCCAGAGGATCAATTACCGAAAAAGACATTCTTCAGCTATTGCCTCCTTATAAAAAAGCGGCCGATCAGTTACAAAGTCTGTTCACTTTATCCGACTATCGATACGATCGATTAGGCTATTACGATAAGGCCTTTCAAGAACTTTATGGCCGGAAGTTTGAGGAGGTTTTTGCCGATCAGGATCGGGCAACAATTACGGGCTTCCTTCGACAATTTCAGCAAAATCTCAATATGAACGAACAAGAGATTGATGCTAATAATCAAAAACGAGTCGTCCCTTATTCCTATCTAAAACCCTCTCTAATACTCAATAGCATCAGCATTTAAGCTTAGGGCTATTTTATCCCGAAAAAATCCCCTGCCTTTAGGGTGGGGCTTTTTTATTAGTCAGTCCAGCGTATCTACACATTGCCTTCGGCAGCGCATTAATTAGGTTGCTTAGGTTTTTCAATTTGCTCTTTAACTAATTCTAAGGGAAGTTTTAATACTCTAGCAATTTGTTCGACGGTTAAGCCTTCCTTCATCAATTCTGTGGCGATTTCGAGTTTATATTCTTCTGTAACATTATATTTTTGTAATTGATTTTCTGGTAGTTGATTACAGATATTACCTTCGCTAATTTGGATTCCAAATACATTATTTTTAGCAATATTATAATAATATCTTCGCAGACTAGACTTGAGATTAGCTTTATTAACTTCTTCTCCTAGAATTTCCGATAAGGTTTTCCATAGCTTACCGGCTACATCCTTGACATATTTCTCGGAACGATGATGATTTTTAGCGATTTCTGTATATTTTTGGTGATTAATCACCCCTTCTAAGATTTCAGACTGAACATCATCTAAATTCTCTCCTGTATAGGAGAAGATGAGATTATCAACAGTTGTAATTAAAGAGTGAATATCAAAATTGTTCATTTTTACACACAGAATCAAGATTAATAAGCTTTTACCTGACATTATATGACATTATCAGGTGTACGGTCAATTTAATATTATTTTTAGATTGAAGTTATTTGTCTTAATACTGCTTTATATAGCTTTAAAACGCTCTCATTCCCTCGAAAAAGAACCCACTAACGTTGGTTAAATTGCCTTTTGGTATAACTCATTCCCCCTTAATTTTAAGTAAGTTGAGGGGGATTTTTATAGATTAATTTTCGGCTTCATTTTCTAAAATTTCCTGTAATTGTGAACGCAATGGAGTTAGATTATTTTCAATCGTCCGCCAAGCAATTGCCAATTCTACCCGAAAATATTCATGAAAAATGACATTTCGCATATCTCCCATTAAACGCCAAGGAATTTGAGAATAACGCAATTGTATCTCACTAGGAATATTTCTAGATGCCTCACCAATAATTCCTAAATTATAAAGAACTGCTTTAAGAGTCACTCGATTTGAGCTAAAATCTTCAAAGGTCATATTAGTCGTCCATTCCAAGATTTCATCAATGGATTCAATAATATCTTGAAGACGAAGTTGCCAATCTCTAAAAGGCATTAATCACATCCTTTAATACAGGTTGTCGTAAATGTTCTTTTAAAGAATCTTGAGTACCTAAATCAACAG
>NZ_JADBTZ010000070.1:0-26769 GCF_020245885.1 Microcystis sp. M165S2
CGGCTGACATTAGGTATCCCAATGACTTAGGAATATTAAATCAAGCCAGAGAACAAACCGAAGAAATTATCGACTCCCTCTACGAACCCATCAAAGACAAATTCCCAAAAAAACCGAAAACTTACCGAGAACAAGCCAGATAGGAAATTTATTTTGCACGACTACTTATCAGACGCGGCTAAAATACTCTCTAAAGCCGATAATAATCGTTGATTTTCTGCCGGTAAACGGACAGCGACCCGAAAATAATTGCTCCCCAATTCGGGGAAACTGAGACAATCGCGGATGAAAATTCGATGATATTTTAATAAAGCTTCCTGTAGGGGTAAACAGGAAGATTGAGATTGTACTAAGAGGAAGTTAGCGGCACTGGTTTGGGGCTGTAATTGCGGAAAATTAGCTAATCCCTGCCATAAATCCTCACGGGCCTCTGTTAACCAATCCCAAGTTTGTTGTTGAAAATCCCTATCTTCAATTCCCGCAATAGCGGCAACCACGGCCAAATTATTCACCGACCAAGGATCGCGCCATCTTTGCCATTGTAACAGGCGATCGGGATGGGCGAGGACGTATCCTAGACGTAAACCGGGGAGACTGTAAAATTTAGTTAGGGAACGCACAATCACGAGATTGGGATATTCCGGCAAGAGAGATATTAAACTCTCCTGTTGTTGCGGGGGTAAAAAATCCATAAAAGCTTCATCCACTACCACCAAACCAAATTGCGATAGATAGGGACGAATGGCCGCCACCGTCCAGAGTTTCCCCGTGGGATTGTGGGGATTATTGAGTAATAAGCCTTGTTTTTCGGGATTAACCGGCTTTAAACTGGTTAAATCTAGGGAATGTTTGCAGATTTTCCCACCAAAACTTTTTAAAGCCCGTTCGTAATCATTAAAAGCGGGTGTTAGTACATAAACACTATCAAATGCTGCTAATTCCCGACCGGCCCAGGTTAATAACTCAGCCGCACCATTGCCGGGGAGAATCCAATCTGGCCCGATATTGTGCCATTGGCCGAGGGCAGAACGCAACTGCCAATACGCGGGGTCAGGATAACGAGTCAGACTGGTTAAATGGCTTTTAATAGCGGTTAGGGCGCTTTCCGGCGGACCGAGGGGGTTGATACTGGCAGAAAAATCGAGAATAGAGGAAACCGGACAGCCGGCAATGGCGGCTGCCCAGTCAAGATTACCACCATGTTTAGGTCTAGGCAAAAGACTTACAGCGATCGAAGCTCAACAGTAATTAGGGTTTGCGGCAAAAAGTTTTCCCTGGGGGCAGGGTGTGGGGTGTGGGGTGTGGGGTGTAGGGTTTTACCTATTTTCAGGTGGTCAACTACCTAATTTTCAGGGAAAAAGTCCCTGAATTTTCCCCCCGATCACCCCGGGCTAAAGCACTCTTTGATGGGAAAAAAGTCTAAAAGTCTTATCCAACAAGGTTTTTAGATTTATTCAGCCAGCCCTAATTCTTCCTTATCTGGGGCCACTCTGTCTTTAAACAGTTTACCCGCCGAGAAAGCCGGGACGCGAGTGGCCGGAATCTCCATCTTATCGCCGGTTTTCGGGTTGCGTCCTTCCCTGGCCTGACGTTCCCGGGCCTCGAAGGAACCGAATCCTACTAGGGTTACTTTGTCCCCCTCAGAAACCGCTTCGATAATGGTTTCGATGGCGGCAGTGAGAACAGCATCTGCTTGTTTTTTGGTGACAGAGGCTTTGAGAGCGATTTGATCGATTAATTCACCTTTATTCATGCGCTAACTCCTTGTTTTGCGGTTTTTCTGAGTTTAGGGTGGTTGTCAGTAGTTTATTATGGTTCCCCTGTGGAGGACTCGCCAGGATCGAGATCACTAAATAATGCCTCAAATCCTCATTGGCTATATATTCCACTGCATTATTCTAAGCGGGAATTGTCTCGATCGGAATCGCTGAAACCTTTAATTTATCTAGATTTCCTCCTGATTCCTCGCCACTGGAGACACAAAAAGGAATAAGCGAGAGATTAACAGCGATATAAGCTAATAAAAAGAGATTAGGTGGCTAAATTGCCGATAAATATTCTCTAAAAGCGATAGGCATCCTAACTTCCCAAAAATCGTTCATCGGTTCTCTCCAAGATTTTTAACTAATTTTGCCCCTAGAAACGTTAAAAAAGTTTACCAAAGCAATTTCTGCCCAAAAATTAAGGTTCGGGCCCAGGAGATATTGGCTAGAATTGGAACTTATGATCGTTAAAAATATTCAAAAAAGCAGGATTTAACTGGAAAGTTTGCTATCATTATCTATTCAGCGACAAACTCGCATGGTGATTTACTGCTATCCCCTAGCCGATCTAGGTCAAAGCTTAAGACGTTCTTTTATCGTGACTTTTTTGGCAGTAATCGCCATTCTTGGCGGTCTGATCCCCGAATTTTCTTGGACGACGGAGGTAGTTAGTTTCCGGTCTTCCGCTTATACTCAAGATTTTACGGCTGACCAAATTAAACGTTATGCCAAAGCAGTTTTGTTGATCGAAACCGAAAGAAAACAAGCTTATCAGGCAATTTCGCAAATTTTAGGCAAAAGTCCCCCAGTAATTACCTGTAACCACCGGGAAAGCTTTAATAATCTTCCAGCTGATGCCCAAAGAATTGCCGTCGATTATTGTAATAAATCAAAAAAGATTGTCCAAGATAGTGGCTTCACCGCAGCTCAATTTAACGCCATTACTAACCGGATTCGTAGCGATGATAACTTGAGACGACGGGTGCAAAATGAGATGATTCGTCTGCAACGGGAGAATAAATAGAAAAAGTTCCTCAGTTTTTCGGGTCAAGCTGGAGTCAGGGCTACAATTAAGAATGTTTTTTCCCATTGACTACTACCATGTTAACTTTTACCGAGCGCTTACCCCCCCGTCATACCGCTAGTCCACCTCCCCCAGAAACGGTAGTTTTTAGCCTCCTACTCACGGCCGAAGAGCGCACCCGCAGCCGTTATCGTCTCGACAGTCCCGAAGGTTTTTCCCTCTGTTTTCGTTTACCCCGCGGCACAATTCTACAGGATCGCGATTTCCTGCGGGGAGAAAACGGCGAAATTATTCAAATTATTGCTAAACCAGAACCAGTTATCACTATTACCGCCCCTTCAACCGATTTACTCCTCAAAGCTGCCTATCACCTCGGTAATCGTCATGTGGCCTTAGAAATTAACCCCGATTACCTCCGTCTGGCCCCCGATTCTGTCCTACAAGCAATGTTAGAAGGTTTGGGATTAACTGTAACTGAAGAAATCGCCCCCTTTAACCCCGAAATCGGCGCTTATCAGCATTATCATGACCTGGAAGAGGCAAAAAAGGGATAGTTAGCTAATCTTGCCCAATGCCCTTTCTGATTTAGAGTAAGCAAAAATCAAACTCGGTTTCGACTTACCTCTTTTCCTACCATAAATTGTAGTTTTTGGGCATTATCTTAACAAAATTTAACTGACAAGAAAACAGTAACTTTTTAACAGCCTCTACGGGATATTTTCTTAATCAAGAGGCTCTCATTCTGCTAGTTTCTAGAATTTTAATCGGCCTCGGTGAATTGATTAATTATCAAAGTAAAAATCGAACTACGAGGAATGAATAACCATGGTACTTTCAGAACTAGCACCAACGGCTGTAACCTCTGTCCTGTCTGATTTATCCACACCCACTGAGGTTAAAAAATCCCCTGCTCAAAACAATGATCTAATCTATTTTTGTGAACTAGATTCTAGTAACAAACTGAATCATTGAACCGCAAGAAGTTTATACAACTCTCGACGGACAAATTTATCTAAGTCAAAAATGTTAGGATTTTCAACTATTATCTATATTTTCCGTCAGCCAATTTTTAAAGTTTCTGATGGCTTCACTTCTCCCCAGTTGTTGACTTTGTTTAACAAATTGATTAATTAATTCAATAATCGGAATCTGAGGAAAATTGGGACTGCTTAAAGACTCAATATATTCTCCTTCTTGTAATAAATTAATCTGTAGGCCACTTTGAGTATAACGCCACAGTTCGGGAACACCTAACTGTCGATAATTATCTAAATAGGTACGGGAAGTAATATCAATTTCTAGGACTAAATCAGGGGGGGGATCACTTTCTAAATTAAGTCTATTTTTGCCAATAACGGCTTGATAGTTTTTAATATAAAAACAGGCATCAGGTTCAACCGCTTGATTCATCCGCTCGTTTTTAAATGTTGTTGATCCTAACGGTTCAAAATCAATATTGAGTACTTCTAACAAAAACTGAACCATATAACTAATGATTTCTTTATCTTTTTCATGTTCGGGTAAAGGTACCATAATTTCTAATATTCCGTTACTGTAGGATAACCGAGAAGCACGACTTTCTCCTAATTCTGATAATATTGTCTCAAATTTTTGCCAGTTAAGCTCTTTTAAAAGTAACTGTTGACCGGGATTGACGATAATTTGTTCTAAGGCTAATTGCATGGCTTTAGCTGAAAATGTTGATTTCTTAGTTTAATTATACCCTTCCCTTGAGAACGGAATTCGGTATCGGTCAAAGTTTCTAGAAAAGCCCTAGGGGTAGCTTGAGTATTTATACTTATTGCAAAATAGGTATGCTTCCCCTAAGATAAAGTTGACTGGTAATCGTGCCGAACTAATTACCGAAAACTTGGGTCTAAAACCCTTGGAATGATGTTTTTATTGTATTCAGGAAGTTGAAAAAATGAAGACCAAATCGATCATAAGCTTACTATCCCTTAGTATTATGGGAATGTCAATCTATGCAGGTCAAGCTAATAGTAGTGATTATCGAGCTTTGACCGCAGAAGAAAAATCGCAGTTGACTGATACTTTGTTAAAACAGGGTTGTAGGAATCCTAGAGCGATGAAATTTGATGTTGAGACTAACCTATTTGAAGCAGAAGATGCTGTGTGTGACGGAGGAAGAAAGTATGATATTTACCTTGATAGAAACTTTAGGATTGTTTCAATGAAACCAGACTAAAAGAGCAAATCCCTGAGAAGCTTTTACTGGTCGCTGCGAAGATTACCGATGAGGTATAACAAAGCCATTCTGACAGCGACACCACTGGTAACTTGTTGGGAAATCAGACTAAAATCGGGATCGTCCATTAAATCGGAACTAATTTCCACTCCCCGATTCACAGGACCGGGATGAAGTACCTTAACCCCCGGTTGACAGGATTGCAAACGAGGACGAGTAATGCCAAAACTTTGATGATATTCCCGTAAACTGGGCAAAAGATTGGCAGTCATTCGTTCTTTTTGCAATCGCAGGGTCATAACAAAATCGGCCTTTTCTAAAGCTGGTTCTAAATCCCAGTGGAGAAATAGGCGATCGCACAATTTCCCAAAATATTTCGGCAGTAGGGTGGGGGGTGCGGACAAATGTACTTCCGCCCCAGCCGTGGTTAAACTCCAGATATTAGACCGAGCGACACGAGAATGGAGTATATCCCCAACAATAGCGATTTTTTTGCCCTCTAACAGTTCTAAACGGGGATTTTCTTCATCTAACAGACAACAGATCGTAAACAGGTCTAAAAGTCCCTGGGAGGGGTGTTCGTGTTGACCGTCCCCAGCATTAAGAATACTGACCCCCGACTGCAAACGATCCATTTCTGCGGCAATTAAATCGGGAACTCCCGACTGTTGATGTCGAATGACAAAGATATCCGTACCCATGGCCACATAGGTTAAAGCGGTATCGAGAATCGTTTCCCCCTTAGTCAAACTGGAACTACCCGGGGCAAAATTGAGAACATCGGCCGAGAGACGTTTGGCCGCTAGTTCAAAACTACTACGGGTGCGGGTGGAAGGTTCAAAAAAAAGATTTGTCACCACTTGACCTTGTAGGGCCGGCACTTTCTTGGTACGTCGGGAAAGAACTTCACGAAAACTAGAGGCCGTTTGTAGCAGGGTTTGGTATTCTTCCGGTTGCCAGTCTTGCAATCCCAAAATGTGGTGTCGGATCCAAGTGAAAGCCATAGGAGTTAAGGAGGCGGTAAAAACGGCAAATTTCGTCTATGCTATTGTAGGATTTCTTTGCATCAGGTTAATAAATAGGGTTTATGAGAATTAATTTTTCCTTGTGTCAGATCACTCTTGCGATCGCTTTATTTCTCAATCCCTTGCCGGCGATCGTTGCCCAGACTGCCACCTCTGGGGAAATGGTATCACCGACCACGGGCATTAATTACACTCGCCTGAAAAATTTCCTCGCTCAACAAAATTGGCGACAAGCTAACGATGAAACCCGTAATTTAATCCTGAAAGCAACCGGACGGGAATTACAGGGCTGGTTTACCATGGAAGACCTGCAAAAATTGGCCTGTTGGGATCTGCAAAAGATGGATCAACTCTGGAAAGAAGCTTCCGGGGGTCGTTTTAGTTTCAGTACCCAATTTCGCATTTTTATCGAGACAGGTAATCGACCGGGCCGCTTAGTGGCGATCGAAAATTTTCAAACTTTTGGCGATCGAATCGGTTGGCGTAAAGATGGTGATTGGATTATTTTTAAAGAAAATCTTAACTATACCCTCAATGCTCCCGTCGGTCATCTGCCGGCGCCCCGGGACGAATATCAGATTGCCGGTGGTCGCCTAGAATACACCACCCTCGCCCAAAGATTAGTTACCTGTAATATTGTTAGCTTAGGGCAAAGCAAACAGTGATCACGGCGATCAATTCTGTAGAGTAAAATTTAAGGAAAAGCTTCTCTCCTCATCTTCATCTTCTTTTTCCGATTTACTAGCACTTTTTCTGCCAAAAACCCCCAAATTTAACAATGATTAAACGATCCGTTAACGTATCGACAGCGATCGGTTCGTCGATCGCCGTTTCCCTAATTGTAGCTGGTTGCGCCCCCCAAACCCCCCAGGCCACAGGACCGGCGGCTGTTCCCGTCAAACTGCAAACCCTCGGCACCGACAAATTAGTGCAAAGTAGCGAATTTGTGGGTACTTTGATCGCCCAACAGCGTGTTAGCGTCTCCCCTCAGATTACTGGTCGGATTCGGTCTATTTTCGTTAAATCTGGCGATCAGGTAACTCAGGGACAAAAAATCGCCGAATTGGATCCCGAACAACAACAGCAACAGGTAAACGCCGGCATCGGCCAGGTAAATTCGGCCAAAGCGAACCTCAATGCGTCTGAGGCGGATTTAAGGCAAAGACAAGCGCAAGCGAGGGCAAATCAAGCCCAAATTGCCCAGAATCGGGCAAATGTGGCCAATGCCGAAGCTAATGTTAAAAGTCAGATCGCCACCTTGAGCGCCGCCGAAGCCGATTTACAGAGAGCGAGAGCTAATTTAGATTTAGCGGAAAAAAACCTAAAAAGAGCCGAATTTCTGGTCAAACAAGGGGCACAGCCCCAACAGGACTTAGATGATCGCCGCCGCGACATTCAGGCCGCCAAGGCAGAAGTAGAAGCCCGATCTAAAAATCGTGATGCGGCCCGTCAACAGGTGACGGCGGCTAGAGCTACCCTACAGGCAAACAAAGAAGCATTAAATATCGCCATTCAAAACGAATTAGCGTCACAGCAACAGGTGGCGGCGGCAGCGGCAACGGTGAACAGTCGTCAAGCGGCGGTAGCCAGCACTGAGGGGCAATTAGGGGCGACGCGTCAGAATTTAGTTTTTAACAGCATTACCGCCCCGATTGATGGTTTTGTCGGCGATTTTAATCAAAGAAAAGTTGGCGATATTATCTCCCTGGGTGAAGAATTAACCTCGTTGACTAACAATAAAACTTTGGAACTAAATGTGCAGATTCCCGTGGAATTACAACCGCGTCTGCGTGTCGGGTTGCCCGTGGAAATTATTAATCCTGATGGCAGTGCGGGGGTTCGCGGTCAAGTAACTTTTATTTCCCCCACCGTTTCCCAAGCTACCCAATCGGTTTTAGTGAAATTTTCCTTTGCTAATGATGGCAGTCTTCGCAATAATCAATATGTGCGGGCGCGGGTAATTTGGGATCAAAAACCGGGGGTATTAATCCCCACCACGGCAGTGACTAGCATCGGGGCGCAAAATTTTGTTTTTGTGGCCGAAAAAGAAAAGGCTAAAGAAGGTCAAGAAAATGCCGAGGATCGTTTAGTGGTAAGACAAAAACCAATTCAAGTCGGCACAATTCAAGGGCAAGCTTATCAGGTTATTTCTGGAGTAAATGCCGGGGAAAGAATTGCCGTTAATAATATTCTTTCTCTCCGAGATGGTACAGCTATAACTGTTAGTCAGCAGTAATTTTTATGAGTAATTCGATTACCGTTCGTCCCCTGGCAGCGCAACTAATTACCGCCGAGAGTTTCCGTCCCTACGGTCAATTAATAACCCCTAGTCATGACGGTAAAATATTTGATGAAAGCGATGCACAACTGCATTTAAAAAACGGTGTGCCGCGCTTTTATATTATGCGTTTACAGACTCGCGGACGTAAATTTAAGCGAATTACTCGTCATAGTCAATGTACCCAATGTCTTGGTTCTTTGGGGGGACAAGAGTGGTTTTTAGGAGTGGCCCCCCCTAGTCCTCAGCCTCAACCGGATTTAGAAAAATTAAGGGTTTTTCGCATCCCTGGGGACTGTTTTATTAAATTAGAGGTGGGAACTTGGCACGCTGGCCCACTTTTTGATCAACCAGCGATCGATTTTTATAATCTCGAATTGAGCGATACTAATATTATCGATCATTTTACCTATAATTTTGCCCAAGAGCAGTCAATAGAATTCGAGATTGTTGATTGAAAAAAATATTTTTTTACTTAACTTTTCGCAATCCTTTAGAAAGATAGGCAACGAAAAAAGCCAACACTCCTGTCATCCCTACCTCAAAATAATTGGACATGAGAATAGCGGTTAAAAACAGGAGCAAGATAATTAATATAGTCCGCTTTTGTTCAGATAATTTCATCTCTAATTGCCTCTAATTCGGTTTTAATACTTAATGGTTGATAACCTAAAGAAAAAGCAAGAGAACTATCAAGAGAAACATCCTGCGGACGCGGCGCAATCATGGGAACATCGCACTGTAAACAGGGTTTTATTTGTTCTCCAGGAATGTTAAAAACTGCCGCCATTAGTAAACCAAATTGATAACGAGAAACTCTTTCTTTACCCCCTAGATGAATAATACCTTGCACTTTTTCTAGAGCTAAAAGTAAACCATTCACCGCACTATTAACCCCAACAGCAGTACGATATTCATCAGTAAATAGAGATAATTCTTTTCCCTCTTGGAGGGTTTTTAAAAAGGGTTGGAGAAAACTATTAGCGGTGGGAGAAGGGGAACCAAACATCAAAGGCATTCGACAGATAGCCGCCCAAGGATATATTGCTAAAATACCCTTTTCTGCCGCTACTTTTTGCTCACCATAGATACTCACGGGAGAAACCGGATCATTTTCGGAATAGGGGGCATTTTTACCATCAAAAACTAAATCGGTAGAGGTAAAAACTAGCGGTATTTGATATTGACTACACAAACGGGCAATTTCTAGAGAAGCTGTCAGATTAATTGCCTCGGATGCTTGGGGAAATTCTTGACAGAGATTCGGTTTTGATTGGGCAGCCGCATGAATTACTGCGTCGGGTTTAATCTGTTGAAAAAGTTCTTTAACTGCGGCTAAGTCTGTTAAGTTAATTTTAATTAAATTTGGGTCATTACTATTGACATTGTGATTAAAATATGTACCGAAACTGGCCCAAGATGAGCGAGTTTTTTGGTAAATATGCCAACCTAAAAACCCACTAACTCCAGTGATTAACAGCTTTTTCATAGTTTAGAGATTAAATCCTTTTTCGTAGGCTAAAAACTGCACTTGTGGTTCCAAAGGTTCACTAACTAAACCAATTCCTGCAAATCCCCATCGCTGCATCAGTCCCTTTAATTGTATTCCTGAGAGAGTTTCCACTGAAAAATTATTGGCTAAATCCTGAGCATGGGTATTGATATAACTTAAAGCATCGTAGGATTCTTTAAACAGAAGCAGATAACTAGCCGGAGTTTCGCTTTCACCTTTTCTCAGACGCGCCACTAGATATTGTCCGTCTTGTTTTGACCTGAGTAAATAATGTGTAGTTGCTAACATATTTTGTTAAGTAAAAAGTGAAAAAAGGGGTTGGGGGTTAGGGGTTGGGGGTTGGGTTTTAGGGTTTTGGGGTTTTAGGGTTTTAGGGTTTTAGTTGAATTTCCCCATTTCCCCTACTTTAAATCCTCCAATTTAATTCTAGGATCTACAGCTTTGAGAAGTAAATCAGCCAGGAGATTACCGATAATCAACATAGTAGCACCCATCATTAAACTGCCCATAACTAAATATAAATCTTTAGCCGTCACAGCTTGCAGAATTAAACGACCTAATCCGGGCCAGTTAAAGAAAAATTCGGCGATAAATGCCCCACTTAACAAACTGGAAAATTCAAAGCCCAAAAGAGTTATCAGGGGATTAATAGCATTGCGTAAAGCGTGGACATAGATAACTTTATTTTCTGGTAAACCTTTCGCCCTCGCGGTTTGAATATAATCCTGTCGAAGAACATCTAATAATTGTCCCCGCATCAATCTTTGTAATCCCGCAAAACTGGTAACTGTCAGGGCAATAGTTGGTAAAATCATGTGCCAAGCGATATCTAAAACTTTACCGATAGGGGAATATTCCGAATAGTTAATACTGGTCATATCACCCACCGGTAAAAGCGGCGAGACATTTTGGGCGAGAATTAGCAGTAAAAGGGCAGTGATAAAACTGGGGAAACCTTGACCAACATAACTGATAACTCGGAAAAATTTATCGATAAATTGGTTTTGTTTGACGGCGCTGAGAATGCCCAAGGGAATCGCAATTGCCCAGGTTAAAATGATGGAAGTCAAAGACATTAATAACGTCGCTGGAATTCTCTCTAATAAGAGGGAAGACACGGGACGAAAATAGGTAAAACTCAGACCAAAATTAAACTGAGTTACCACTTGCCATAACCATTTAAAATACTGGACAATCGGCGGGTCTTTTAAACCAAAAAGGGCAATATATTGTTCTTTAGTTTCCTGACTAATCTTGGGATTAAGGTCAAGCAAAGCCAGAAAACCGCCGGGGGTTAATTGGATAATAGCGAAACTCAAAGCCGAGGCCAACAACAGAGTTAATAAACCCTGGAGAACACGCTTGACAATATATAAAAAAGTTTCGCTAGTTAGGAGAGATTGTAACCCATTAGCACTCGATCGAGCGGTGGCCGCCTTATAATTATCATCAGTCGCCGTCATAGAAAAAAACCTAATAATCGATGAGGGTAATAATCGGTAAATCGGGTAATTTTCCCCGACCACCGAGGTCGATTAACTCGATGATAAAAGCAAATCCTAACACCTCGCAACCAATTTTTTCTAATAAACCGGCCGTCGCTTTCGCCGTCCCTCCCGTCGCGATCAAATCATCGACAATTAAGACTTTATGATGGGCTGCCACCGCGTCTTGATGAATTTCGAGGCTATCGCTTCCGTATTCCAAATCATACTCGATACTGTGAACGGCGGCGGGTAATTTGCCCGGTTTCCGGACAGGAATAAATCCCGCTTCTAATTGGTATGCTAAAGGAACACCAAAGAGAAAACCCCTGGATTCCATACCGACAATGTAATCAGGCGATAAACCGTAATCGCGACACTTTGCCGTTAGGGTATCGATCGTGTAACGTAATCCTTGGGGATGATTGAGTAGGGTAGTAATATCGCGGAAGACAATACCCGGTTTGGGAAAGTCGGGAATATCGCGAATAAGTGATTTCAGATCCATTCGGTTTCCTTGTCTCGTAAAATGGGGGACAGCTATCTATACAATACAATTTACAATATCCTGACTCGATCGCCCTTGTGTTTTAGTTCTCCTATATCATGACCTCTACTAGCCTAACGCCCGAATCTACAGCATCAGCCCCAGAAAAACCAGTTATTTTAAGCGTTTTACCCGATTTTCCGATTGCCAGTCAGCAATGCGCCCTACATCTCCAACAGCATATCGATTTAATGCTATTAGCGTTGGAATCCTTAGAAGTCGGTGCTGGGGAGGCCCTGTTAGCCCTCTGTAAAGAACTAGGACTCGATAAAATTGTTAAAAACCGGATTATTTTCTGGCGCTTACGCTGTACTAATCCATGGCGAATTTCCTACACCCTCGACCGTCTCACCCTTGACCAAGCAAAAGCTTTAGTTATCATTGCCAGTTATCGGGCCAAACCTCTAGCTATATCCATCCGACAATTACTGTTAGCGCGGCAACAGATGGAATCAAAGGGTTTACCCGTGGATAATAATTTTCTTTTATCAGAATACCTAGAAAGATTTCGCTCCAATTTTCGCAGTCGCATGAACCCCCGCCGGGCCAAAGTATCGGTTTATCTAGCCGATGAAAATGCTTTAAATGAACTGGCTTTATCCCTCCTCGATCAGTTATTATTTTGTACTGGTACGACGGGAATGCAGCGCTTTTGGATTAGTTTATTTGATGGGGAGATCGTGTAAAAATGAGAAGACAGTATAGCTTGCCCAATTGTACCCTGATTCTCGATGGTTTCGGCGATGATTTCGCCCCAGCTAACCCCAGTGATAGCCGACCTTTACTCTCAATTTTGACTAACGTAGAATGTCGGTTAATCGGGGCCAATAAAGTCCTGCAAGGTGGTCGGGTTTTCTTGGAAAATTTAGTACAAGCGGTCAGTCAGTATGCCCAAGAATTTTTGAGTGGTGTTCGTCATCCCCAAGACCCCGTCCATGAACCAGATCATGTGTACCTAGAAAAGATTGACCAGAATCTCCATCGTCTGGTTTGGTATCCATCAACGGACTTGAATATCCCAGAAAGTCCGGTCAACATAGAAATCAGTACCGTGCAGTTATTCGATTTAATAGAAGCGATTGACCAATTTTTTGCCGATACTCGCACTTTACCCGACCTAACCCTGAAATTACAGCCAGTTTCCCGTCGCTACCATAAGGTTAATGAATCGGTGGCCAGTCGAACAGTACCTTTTTTGGCAGGATTAGGCAGTCTTGTCGCTTGCGCCCTACTTTTCTATCTGTTACCCGTCCCCCAAGTCCGTAAACCCGAAAATCCCCCCATTCCTGCCGCTTCTCCCAGTCCCACCGTCCCCACTAATCCCGTCCCCCCTCCCAGATAAAATTAGGACCCTAAGCTACATCTGTAAATGGAGTGATGGGAATGTGGTTATAAACTTCGGCATTCTTTGCCTGAGCTTGACGGAGATCGTAGTCTGTTTGAAGATTCAGCCAAAACTGAGGACTGTTACCAAAATATCGTGACAGACGCAAAGCTGTATCCGCAGTGATACTACGCTTACCGGCTAAAATCTCACCGATACGAGTTTGAGCTACGCTTAAATCTTTACTCAGTCTGTAGGGGGTAATATTGAGCGGTTCCAGAAAATCTAACTTGAGGATTTCACCGGGATGGATATTGGGCAACCGGTGCAACTGAGCTTTTACATTGAGCTTGTCGAAATGTGTCGAAGTGTTGTTATTCATCGCATTTAGCTAATTTTAGTGGTAGTCCACTATCTCTACCTGATCAGCATTGCCTTCATCAGTCCAAATGAAGCAAATTCTCCATTGGTCATTAATACGGATGCTGTACTGGCCCTGACGATCGCCCTGCAACTTCTCCAACCGATTACCCGGTGGGACACGCAGATCATTAATCGATACCGCCGCTGCAAGGATTAGCAGTTTTCGTAGAGCGACCGATTGAATATCAGGGGGATAGTGACGAGACTGAAACCCCTCGAAAATGAGCTTAGTCTCTTCGGACTTGAAATTGACGAACATAACTGATAACTGATTAACTGATGATCAAATCCTAACGCCTAACGATACTATTGTCAAGCAGAAGTAAGCCCCACACCCCACACCCCACACCCTTCTCCCCTGCTCTGTCCCAGTTTTTTAGAGAAAGTAACCGAGAAAAACCAGATCTTTTTTGCACAAGTTAGAAAAATTGTGTTATACTGGTAAATCTGTGAAGGTTTTTCGATAGGGAGTATTGAAAAAAAAATGACCAAACTGGGAACCCATTTGATTGTCGATGCTTGGCAAGTACCTGCTGACCTCCTCAACGATCCCGAGCGCATTCGCCGCGCTATCCTCGATGGAATTACGGCAGGAGAAGCAACGCTGATCGATTTGTGTGTCCACCAGTTCAGTCCCCACGGAGTTACCGCGACGGCGACTTTAGCTGAATCTCATATCGCGATCCACACCTGGCCTGAACACGGCTATTTCGCCGCTGATTTATTCTTCTGTGGTGCGGGTAAACCCGTGGTTGCCATGGAAATTTTGACCAAATCCCTGCAAGCAGGTGAGATTAAAGTGCGGGAACTAACCAGAGGATTCCCCGGTCCTGCGGCAGTTTATGAAAGCAAAAAGGAAGAACCCCTTAAATCTTCCCTGGTTATGGCCTAATTTCTAGGGACTGCCTCGATAATAAGTTAGCATCACTGGCGATCGCCTAAACTGAAATCGTGATCAGGATAACCTTTGTTTTTATCCTCGCTCTCTTTCCCTCTCTCGTTAGTCTCTGGTTAATTAACCGATCCCAACAGAGATTAAGCAACCGTTTGAGAGGGATTCGCCATCGTCACGAATACAGTGCGGTGATGGCCAGTGATTTTTTGTCAATACCTCTGGAGACAGAAAATAAACCGGCCTTTATCGGTGATCTTAGTTGTCGTTTTAATGCGTATTCCCCCCATTTGCGTTGTGCGGTTAATCCCCCAGGTCCTTGTGAAGGTTGTCGGCAGTACGAAGCTAAAACTGGCACAGCGTGGACGGCTTGAATTTCCAAAAAGTTCCCTATTTGCTATCCTTAAAAATTATCGCTATAGCAATTGAGGAGTGTGGGAAAAATGGCGTTCAAACGAAATTTGACCCTCTTAATCATCGGATTAGGATTAACTTGTTTACCCGTATATCCGGCCCAAGCTAACCAAATCAGCACCGTCACCCCGAATACGGCGGCCAATCAAACTCTCGCTACCCATCTGGTTCTAAAACTGAAAGAGAGAAAAGTTTACGTTTATCAAGATAAGCAAGTTTTAGCACAATTTACCGTCGCCGTCGGCAAAAAAGGCTGGGAAACCCCCACTGGTAAATTTGAGGTGCGAGAATTAGTTCGCAATCCCGTCTGGAAAAGTCCCTGGACAGGCAAAGTCAGCGCTCCCGGTCCCAATAGTCCCCTAGGGGAAAGATGGATCGGTTTTTGGAGTGACGGCAAAAATTCCATCGGTTTTCACGGCACCCCCGCAGAAAATTCCCTCGGTAGCGCCGCTTCCCATGGTTGTGTGCGGATGCGGAATCGGGATGTGAAAGTGTTGTTTGATTTAGTCCGCATGGGAACCCCCGTCATCGTTCAACCTTAATTCCGGCAGGTATTTTTTTAAGATAGGCAGGTCTTCCGGGCGATCAATATCGGCTAATTTAGGCAGATAAGCGGTTTTTAAAGCCAGTTTAGCGGCGATTGTCTGAGTTTTTGCCAGGACTTCCCCCGTTCCCCAGGGAATATCGCTAAAAAGCTCTGGAAAGACCTGTTTTAAAGCAATTAGGTAGTATCCTCCATCTAACGCTGGTCCTAAAACCATATCGTGGGTTTTTAGGGCCTCAAAGGCTGCTAAAATCTCTTTTTCCCCGATTTCTGGGCAATCTGTGCCAATAATAGCGATCGCTGTCATCCCTTGAGCAAAACCATCGGCAAAAGCATTTTGCATCTTTTCTCCTAAGTCTTTTCCCCGTTGAGAATGATAGCAATAATGCACACCTAACCAAGTACGCATTTTTTCCTCGCTGCCGCCATGGTAGTAAATGATCAGAGAGAGAAAACTCCCTAAACCCGCTAATTTACCGAGAGTATATTCGGCCAGTTTGCGGTGCAATTCCTCGGCTCCCTCGGCTGCCAAAGCTGGAATCATCCGGGTTTTTACTTTCCCCAATTCCGGATAACGGGTAAAAATAATCAGTTGTTGTCTCCAGTCCACGAGTGATTGCGACGATGATATTAATTATTAGTTTTAGCATACTGTCAATAGGAGGCAGGAAACCCAATAAAACAGGCTTTATTGGCTTAATATAGATTATTGCAAGTGGGTGGGTGGAATTAAATATAAGATGAACGTAGGTACGATGGCAGCGATCGCTTTATTGAGTCAAAACCTTTTTCCTAGCGGCATTTCAGACTTTTTCAGCAAAACCTAATTAGCTAGGGACTAGGCTTTTTGGGTGAGTTTAAACAGGATAAACCAGCATCTTTAGCAGTAGGATACTTGATTGGGACAAAAGCAAAATCTGAACTTCGTGTCCAACACTCCACAATGTGAACAAATTCTACGGAGGGATTTTGGGGATCGCCATTTTCATCGATTTTTTTGCGATCGCCATTTTCATCGAATTTAATTGGCCCGGTTGCACCTTGAGTGACAAGAAAATCAGGAGACTTTAAGTGTTCAAGGATATTAATTCGTGTGGGAGTATTTTCCTTTTCTAGAGCTTTTGTTAGAGCAAGAGTTGCATCATAGGATAGGGCTGTTATTGCATTAACAGAAGTTGTAGTCCATAAAATTTTAGCATCCTTAAGAAAATTCTTGTTAGGACTGGTTAAAGAATCCCAAGGAACCGCAATAACAAACTTTTGAAAAGGTTGTAGGTTGTCAATTTGTTCTAAGGTACGAGAACTACGAAGCCCCCATGATCCGATAACCCAATTTTGACTATTATTAAGTTTTATAAGTTTAATTGCATCGCCTTGAGCATCGCCAATCGCTTTTGGGAATAGTACAAGCCCTATTGTTTCTGTTATTTTTGCTTCTTTCTGTCGTCGTAACTCTTGGATGGCTTCTTTTTCATCAAAATTATTTCCCAGATCAAATTCATCTAATTTTACTACAGTTCCAGAGAATGGAGGGCTTGTAAAAATAGTTTTAAAACTATTAAAAAAAGATTCACTAAATGGACTTCCTTCACTATAAAAGCCTACCACTTTTTTAATAGACTTTTCTTGCAAAAATTTTGCAATGGCAGGAGATTGTTGCTCGCTGGAAAAAACAGTTCGCAGGAAATTTTTTCTGGGGTATTTAGTAAGCTCGCTAGTCGTTGATCCGGGAGAAATCAAAACTAAATTATTTTCCTTATAAATATCCACCGTTGCCACAGTCATTTCACTGGGATAGTGACCAACAACTCCTAAAATTTCAGGACGCTGGGAAAGAGATGCTGCTCTCTTTTTGGCTAATAATTCGTCATTTTCATCATTAGTAATGACAACTTTTAATCCCTTACCATTAATCGCTTTTTTATTGATAAAATTTTGATCTGGAAAATACTTGAGGAATGGATCATTGTCATTTAAAAGTCCCAGATTAATTTTTGTTTGTAATTGTGCTACTCCTCGTAACATTTCTTTTGCTCGACTATCACCATCATCATCATTAAAGTCACTTTGATTTTTGGGAATACTAACAGCAACAGCAATCGTGTAATTTTGCATTTTATTGGCTTCTAGTAAAGCATTATTTAAGTAAATTAATGTTTCTGCATCTAGCCTATCCTGTTGCCATGCGTCCTTAAATCTTAACAGGGCTTTTTGATAATCACACTGTGCAAAATATTCTGCACCTTTCTTCTTGTTAAACGATTGAGAGTAATTAAGAATTTCTTCTCCTTCACTAATAAAGTCGCCCGTTTGTTTTGGACAATCCGATGGAACTAATGGAGGAATAATATTATGGCGATAAATGGCAAATAAACCTACAACTGCTATTGATGCTATTCCTATGCTAACTGGCAGATTTAATTTGAAATTTTTGGGCTTTAAAGTTTTTATAGAATGCAAAATTTGGGCAATTTTTGCAGAAGGAGAAGTGCTTGGTGGAATCGTCGGAGTAATGGGATAAACCTCATTTTGCACTTCTTCTTCAATCACCTGAATATCCTCATCCCTCAGCCCGTAACGGCTTTGTAACTCTTTTAGTCTCCTTCTGTTTCCTTCTGTTATTGAAATAGAATCAGCTAATAATTCTCTAAAAGTTGCTTTGTACTCTGTTAAATTTTGTAATCTTTTTCTAAATGGCGCAAGATTCTCGTATTCGATAATATCTGCCTCCTGTAATGATAAATCTAATTCGTTTCTTAGTTCATTTAGGCAGTTTCTTTCTACACGATTAAAATTTTCTTTACATATATTTTCCTTGCTCCATTCATCTAGAATTTCTCTAACCTTCTCACGATAAATAAATATAGGATCATTAGCAGCAAGAGGAGAACTGGCCAAATAAATAGTCTCGTCTCCTTCAAGAGAAAGATAAAATTTGGGAGTCATTGCAGGGGCAGCTTCTTTTACTCGTTCGCTGGCATACTCATGCAATTCATTAACAGAAATTAATTGATCACCATCCTTATCGGCTGCACCAGTTTCAATTCCTTCAACTAGATATTTTGTATAGATGGACAAATCGTTATTGTCCGACTCAAAAGAATATTCAATCGGACTAGAAGAGGTCAAAATCGCCCTTCCTTTACCTCCTAATTCCTCTTGAATGTTAAGTTCCCCTTTGATTAGCATCCCCTGAACCAATGCTCCGCTAAAACAGCAGTCGAGAATAATTATCTGCCTCTGGGAACGACTATCTGTGATATACTCTTGAAGTTTACTTGCCGCTAAAGCTGTTGCACGACGAAAATCTCCATACTGATCACACCCAGTGTCTCTTGTACTCAGAAAAAATCTAGCATTTTGAGCTTTAAGTCCATGCCCAGAAAAATATAAAAGCACCAAATCATCTCGCTGTCGATTAGCAAATAAATCCTCAACTGCTTTTTCCATGCTCCCTTTGTCTGGGTTAGGCAAAACTTTAACCTGATGCTGATCAAAGGCTCCCATGTCTGGATGCTCTAATACTCGGCGCATTGCTTCAACGTCTAGAATTGCACTAGAAATTGGGCGCAATCCTTCGGAATACTCGCTCACACCAATTAACAAAGCAAATTTTGCCATAATACCTTCTTTAACCTGAGATAAAGTCTTGAGCCGCTTTAATAGCCATTTCCAATTCTTCTCGACTGTGAGCTTTAACCGTCAACTTGCGACCATTGGCCTCTACCGACAATTCTATCGGTTTACCTCCCAGGCGATCGCCCAGAAACCCTAACAGTTTTTTGCCATTAGCGGGGTTAACTTCGGTCATTAAGATTCCACCCAAAAAACCGCCCAATGACTTATTACCTTCAGGAGGATTGGGATCAAGAATGCGTTTAACCGATTCAACTTCATCTGCCTGTTCTAGTTCTGTCAGTAATACTTGGACTTGTTTGTCGCGTTCTTCAGGTTCCAGGTTAGGATCGTTAAAAGCGATCAGCAATTTAATCGTAGATTTGTTACTCATAGGAAGTTGAGTTGAAATAATATAGGATAATACTAATCTTACTGAATCATGCAAATTTTACCATATACCATCTGAAATCTAAATAAGTGATCCCATTTCATACTGCCCCTTGCCGAGTGCCGATTTCTTCACTGATGTTGTGATGTTGCTGAACATAGAAGATCGATTTTTCAACTTGCTCCAAGAAATCATAACAATTATTATGTGTTGGGTTTCGTTCCTCAACCCAACCTACAGGCTGCAAATTTTTCCCAGGGAATTAAGTTGGCTAACTTTTATCTTTCCCAATAAAACAGGGAATTAAAAGATAGCGATCGCAATTTTAATTCCCTGTTGAATTCGTTGTCGGGATTGAGGCGAAATTGCGCCATAGGGACCTTGTTCCAGATAAACTTGGCGAATCGCTGAGATATTGTCGCATAAGGCCAGAGAATCTGTTAAGAGTCCGCCTTCTCCCGCTTCGATCAAAATACGGGTTGGGGTTTCTCCACCGGTTAAATCGCTGGTCAAGGGAACAACCAAAACACTACTAGAAAGCTGATTCCTGACATTGATAGAAACGACAACAGCAGGGCGTTTTTTGGTGTCTCCTATGGTTTTAAGGGCGCGAATTAAATAAATCTCTCCTTGGTGGGGATAATTGTCATCTTCCATGTTAGAGTCCTTCCGGGTCGAGGATTTCTTCCATTTGGGTTTGGGCGAATTCTCCCCAGTCCAGGTCAAATTGCCGTTCAGTTGGTTTTTGGGTTTGGTAGAAGGTGCGTAACTGGTTTTCTATCTGCTGTCGGTGCCACAGTCGCAATCCTTCTTCGACAGCAGCAGAGCGATTCTCCGTCAATTGGTCAATATCTTGAAGCAATTTAGAATCGACGGTAATAGAGATCCGTTGTTTGGTGCTTGATTGGGTCATGGGTCAGGAGATAAGGTAATATTATTTATATGATAATTTATCATATGAAAATCCCGCCTCGGTTTTCAGGTTCGGGGCTTTGTCGGATAAGATACCGCTCCTCAAAAGTTAACTATAATGATTAAAAGTAAAGATATAGATATAACTTAATCCACTCAGAACAGAGGATATCACTTTTCTACAATTCCTGTAAACGGTTGAATAAAACCATCCACACCGACAAAGGAGGTGAGGGGCGACCAGTTTAAAATATCCTCTAAAATTGATTGATAGCCTTGCACATTGGGATGAAGTCCATCTGCCATTAATCTTTCTTGGCACCACAGATCACCCCGGTCCATCCAGAGATCAAATAAATCGAGATAGGGAATATTTTGCTCTAGACAAGCTTGTTTAGTGGTTTCTTTAAAACGATACTGATCGCGATGGTTGAAGTAAAAGCAATCTAAAAAGGGCATTTTCCGCTCATCCACGGGAATCATACCTATAAACAAAACCGGGCAAAGAGAACGGGCCCGGGCGAGTAAATGTTCGATTTGAGTTTGAAAAAGATCGTGATCGGTGTAGGTGCGACCATCGGGCCGGCCTAAGCGGGCTGTATCATTAACACCGACGGAGAGAAGAATCAGGTCGGGGAGACGATTGCGAATTTCCCCCCTGAGACGAAATTCCTGTTCTAAACGTTCGGACACTTGTACCACTCGATCGCCGCGAATCCCCAAATTATACAGGGCATGACCGGCACTTTCCATCCACAAACGACGTAGGCGCTCGGCCCAACCGCCACCCACGGGGTCGCCATAGCCATACACAAGGCTATCACCTAAAGCGACGATTTTGAGGGGATGGGGCATGATTAGGCCTTTGTCTTTAGTAGGTAAACGAGAAAGAGTTTGCATGATCGCTCGATCGAATCGGTTGTCCTTTACACTTGTAAACGAATTTGGTTAAACTGTCCGTGTATTATACTACATTAGAAAATTTTTCCTGCCAGCTAACTTAGATATCAGCTAGGCACTGACACTGACCAGTATAAAGCACGCAGCCCGATGATCATTCCTTCCCTGCCAGTGATTTTCGGGCTAAATCTACTATAGAATTTATGATTAAACCCTAGATAACTCGATGACTACTCGTTTACGACGCGCGGTTCAAGACCGAGAATTTTTGATTACAGCCGAGATTACTCCCCCGAAAGGTGGTAATGCCAGTCATATGCTAGAAATGGCCCTCTGGCTGAAAAATCGCGTTCATGCCGCTAATATTACCGATGGCAGTCGCGCCGTAGTGCGAATGTCCTCTCTGGCAGCCTCCGCTATTCTCTATCAACACGACATCGAACCCATCTGTCAAATGGCCTGTCGCGATCGCAATGTGATCGGATTACAAGCAGACCTAATGGGCGCTCATGCTTTAGGATTGAGAAATATACTAGCTTTAACTGGAGATCCCGTCAAAGCAGGAGATCATCCCCAAGCTAGGGCAGTTTTTGACCTAGAATCGGTACGTTTGTTAAAATTAATCGATAAATTGAATAAAGGTTTTGACTTTAACGATAAATCTTTACCGGATGGACCTCTAGAACTTTTTGCCGGGGCTGCCGTCGATGTGCAGTCAAAAAGTTGGTCTGGTCTTCAACGCCGTTTTGAGCGTAAAATCGAAGCAGGAGCGCAGTTTTTTCAAAGTCAATTAGTTACGGATTTCGAGTGCCTTGATAAGTTTATGCAGCAGGTGGCCTCCCTCGCCGATAAACCAGTTCTAGCGGGAATTTTTCTGTTAAAATCAGCTAAAAACGCCGTATTTTTAAATAAAAATGTGCCGGGGGTACAAATTCCCGACCAGATCATTCAAAGACTCGCCGATGCAGCTCATCCTCTCGAAGAAGGCATCAAAATCGCCGCCGAACAAATAAAATTAGCCCAGCAGTTATGTCAAGGTGTCCACATCATGGCGATTAAACGGGAGGATTTAGTCCCGAAAATTCTCGACGCGGCTGGTATCCCGCCAATACATAACTGAGATGAAAAGTCAATAGTTTTTATAAAAAATTAACTTTCATTTTGACTAGCGGTCTTTTGACAAGAATTCTACCCCTAACCTAGGATGGGAAGGCTCAAAGCATCTTCGGGATTAAAAGCATGGATTCCAATCTAGGTCAAGAAAAAGAGAATAGTTGTGGTAATTCCGGGCGAAAATGGTTGTCGATCGGTATTGCCCCCACTGGTATAATTTCTATTGGCATTGTTCCCATGGGCGTTATTTCCATCGGTATTGTTCCTATGGGAGTGGTTTCCATTGGAACCGTGGCCATGGGGACAATTGCAGCCGGTTTTGTTTCCATGGGACTTTTCAGTATTGGTAGCGTTGGGATGGGATTAAATAACGGTCATTTTTCCAATCTTAATTCTCCCCCTGCTGAATCTCCCCATAAACATCATCAGCATTAAAATCAAGATTTGACCAGCAATCATGAATTATTCCATCCGTGCTGCCGTTGCTACCGATGTCAAGGCTATTTTTGACTTAATTCTTGCCTTAGCAGCCTATCAAGAACGCAGCCATTTAATGACAGGAAATAGTCAAGCTTTAGGGGATCATTTATTCGGAGAAAAACCCTACATCGAAGCATTGGTGGCGGAAGTAGAGGGTAAAATAGTCGGTTTTGCCGTATTTTTTGCTAACTATTCCACCTTTATCACTAAACCGGGGCTTTACCTAGAAGATATCTTCGTTTTACCCGATTATCGCAGTCAAGGTATCGGGAAAGCTTTACTAATTGCTGTGGCTAAAATTGCCGTCGCTAGGGATGCAGGACTTTTAGAATGGACTGTCTTAGAGTGGAATCAACTGGCGATCGATTTTTATGGAAAAATGGGGGCTAAGGTCTTCAAAGAGTGGCAAATTTGTCGTCTCACCGGGACTGCTTTAACCGAATTGGGTAATAGTGATAAATAAGTCAGAGCTTTTGTGGCTCCTGGAACTTTGTGATCGATCGAGACTCCTTGCTATACTAGACCTCTGACACTGGCTTTCCTCATTGGTGCAGAATGCAACCCACAGACTCGAATAAATTTACCGAACAAGCTTGGGATTCGATTGTTAAATCGCAAGAAATTGCGAGACGCTTTAAAAATCAGACCTTAGAGGTGGAACACGTTATTATTGCCCTCCTAGAGCAGAATAACGGTCTAGCCACCCGGATTTTACAAAAAGCTAATATTGAAATTCCGCGACTGCAACAACAGCTAGAAGTCTTCACCAACCGACAGCCGAAAGTGGCCATCGTCGATCAATTATACCTAGGTCGTGGTCTCGATCTGCTGCTCGATCGAGCGGAAGCATCCCGGGAAAGTTGGCAAGATAAATTTATCTCCGTCGAACATCTTCTCGTCGGTTTTGCCGAAGATGAAAGGGTTGGCCGGAAATGTTTACGCACCTTCAATCTTGACCCCCAAGATTTAGAATTAGCTATCAAAGCTATTCGCGGTACTCAAAAGGTTACTGAACCCAATCAAGAGGAAAAATACGAAGCTTTAGATAAATATGGCCGGGATTTAACAGCAGCGGCCAAAGAAGGCAAATTAGACCCGGTTATCGGTCGTGATGAAGAAATTCGACGGGTGGTGCAAGTCCTCTCGCGACGGTCGAAAAATAACCCGGTTTTAATCGGTGAACCGGGGGTAGGAAAAACCGCTATAGCTGAAGGATTAGCTCAACGGATTGTTAACGGAGATGTTCCCGAATCTTTGAAAAATCGTCAGTTAATTTCCCTCGATATGGGAAGTTTAATTGCTGGGGCAAAATATCGAGGCGAATTCGAGGAAAGATTGCGATCAGTTATGAAAGAAGTTACCCAATCAGAAGGGCGAATTATTCTCTTTATTGATGAACTACATACCGTTGTCGGTGCGGGTTCTAGGGAAGGGGGATCGATGGATGCGGGCAACCTATTAAAACCTATGTTAGCTCGGGGAGAATTGCGCTGTATTGGGGCGACAACTTTAGATGAATATCGCAATCATATTGAAAAAGACCCCGCTTTAGAAAGACGTTTTCAACAGGTTTATATTAAGGAACCTTCCGTGGAGGATACTATCTCAATTCTGCGGGGTTTAAAAGAACGTTATGAGCTGCATCATGGGGTGACAATTACCGATTCGGCCCTAGTGGCAGCAGCTACCTTATCCCATCGTTATATTAGCGATCGCTTTTTACCAGATAAAGCGATCGATTTAGTCGATGAAGCGGCGGCCAAATTAGAGGTAGAAAGTACCACTAAACCCGCCGATTTGGAAATGATAGATCGTCGCTTAATGCAGTTACGGATGGAAAAATTCTCCTTAGAAAAAGAGGAGAAAAAAGATCGAGCTTTTCAAGAGCGTTTAGAAAGAATTATCGAAGAAATTGAGGAATTAGAAAGTAAACAAAAGCCCCTCGCTGACCAATGGCAAACGGAAAAACATATCGCCGAGGAAATTAAATTATTGCGAGAGGAAGAGGAACAATTGCGCCTACAGGTGGAACAGGCGGAACGGGCTTATGATCTCAATAAAGCGGCCCAATTAAAGTATGGCAAACTAGAAATTTTACAGGGGGAATTAGAAGTAAAAGAAAAAGAACTAGAAACTATTCAAGCGGCAGGTTCTACCCTGTTAAGACAACAGGTAACTGATGCCGATATTGCCGAAATAGTTGCCCGTTGGACAGGAATTCCCGTCAATCGTTTAATGGAATCAGAACGACAAAAATTATTAGAATTAGAGTCTCATTTACAGAAAAAAGTTGTCGGACAAAATGAAGCGGTCACGGCAGTAGCGGCGGCGATTCGACGAGCGCGCGCGGGAATGAAAGATCCCTCCCGTCCGATTGGTTCATTCCTATTTATGGGACCTACAGGAGTGGGTAAAACCGAGTTAGCGCGGGCCTTAGCGGGGTTACTGTTCGACTCCGAGGAGGCCATGGTTCGCATCGATATGTCGGAATACATGGAAAAACACGCGGTTTCGCGGTTAATCGGCGCGCCTCCGGGTTATGTGGGTTACGAGGAAGGGGGACAACTATCGGAAGCGGTGCGTCGTCGTCCCTATTCTGTGGTTTTATTGGATGAAGTGGAGAAGGCACATCGGGATGTTTTTAACATTTTATTACAAGTGCTTGACGATGGGCGCATTACCGACTCTCAGGGGCGCGTGGTGGATTTTCGGAATACGATTATCGTGATGACCAGTAATATTGGCAGTGACCATATTTTAAATGTTTCCGAAGATGCCGATTATGAGGAGATGCGGAAACGGGTTTTAACAGCTTTGCGGAGTCATTTTCGTCCCGAATTTTTGAATCGTATCGACGATTTAATTATTTTCCATACCCTGAAAAAAGAAGAATTGCGTTACATTGTTCGTCTGCAATTACAGCGTCTGGAAAGATTATTAGGAGAACAAAAAATTAATCTAGAATTAACTGCGGCAGCAGAAGATCATATCGTTACTGTTGGTTACGATCCTACCTACGGTGCGCGACCTTTAAAACGCGCTATCCAACGGGAGTTGGAGAATCCTTTGGCCACAAAAATTCTCGAACAAGCTTTTATGGAAGGGGATACGGTAGTAATTGATTGTCTGGATGAAGTGTTAAGTTTTAGCAAAAAGGAGCTAGAAAAGGAAGAGCCAAGATTAGAATTAGCTGTGGTTAACCTCAGTTCAGATTAAAACCAGACAGGGGATATATTCCCCTCCAATTTAGCCAATTTAAACAGAACTTTACCCCAAAAGGCATTGTGAATGTGGCTAAACAGGTTTTACATAGGGTTTGCTGAATAAAGCTAAAAACCTTACAGGAAAAGGCTTTTAGCTAGATTGAGAGTCGCTCAGGTGCAAGGAAATCTGCTAAAATTACTCAAAACCCTTGCATCTTCTCTTCTTAGTACCAATGTATCGCAAGATTGAGCAACTGCCAACCTCACCAGAAAACTTCGAGTTTCCCTCGGAGGGGAAATTATCCCCAGACAATCGTTGGGTAATTATGGCCAATCTAATTTCTTGGTCAGAATTTGAAGAAGAATATGCCCAAAACTTCTCAGAAGAAATAGGCGCACCAGCCAAATCCTTTCGGAGGGCATTAGGAGCATTAATAATTAAAGAGAAGTTGGGAACAAGCTGAGAGGGGAACAAGCGAGCTAGAAGGTAGATAGGGCAAGCGATATAGCTCTTTGTCCCTTGATGTAATCCTTCAACCGATAGCGGCTAATTTGCATTAGCTCTTCTATATTTTTGGGGAACATTTGATGTAGCCCGAGCCAATGATAGAGATGTTGACCCACATAAAAACTGCTGTGTCTGCGTTGACCTTTAGAGCTTTTTTCAGGTCTTGTGACATATTTTTGGATTCCCATATCCTTAATTTTTTTACCTTGC